>NZ_JBFUMR010000012.1:0-118759 GCF_054049275.1 Nocardioides sp. P5_E3 | reverse complement strand
AGTACTTCCCCAAAAGCACCGACCTGTCGCTCTACCAGCTCGACTACCTCGACCACGTCGCCGCCAAGCTCAACCGCAGGCCCCGCAAGACCCTCGGCTGGAAGACACCGGCACAGGCACTCGACGAACTACTGTCGAACCCACCAAAACCAACCGGTGTTGCATCCACCGCTTGAATCCGCCCCCGAAGGAAGGTGGCTCACGCACCGCCCAGGACGTCAGCCGAGGGCAGCAGTCAGCGCGATCTCGACCATCTCGCCGAAGGTCTGCTCGCGCTCCTGGGAGGTGGTCTCCTCGCCGGTGACGATGTGGTCGGAGACGGTGCAGATCGCGAGCGCGCGGCGGCCGTGCTTGGCGGCGAGGGTGTAGAGCGCGCTGGCCTCCATCTCGACGGCGAGCACGCCGTACGTCACCATCTCGCCGAGGAGCTCGGGACGGGCCGGGTAGAAGGAGTCGCTCGAGAAGATCAGGCCGACGTGGAAGGGCGAGCCGTCGCGTGCCTCGGCTGCCTCGACCGCGCCGCGCAGCAGGCCGAAGTCCGCGACGGGGGCGTAGTCGATGCCGTGGAAGGCGATCCGGTTCATGGAGGAGTCGGTGCACGCGCCGGAGGCGATGATGACGTCGCGCACCCCGACGCGGTCGGTGACCGCGCCGCACGAGCCGACGCGCACGATGGACTGGACGTCGTAGTCGGTGAAGAGCTCGTTGACGTAGATCGCCATCGACGGCTGGCCCATCCCGGACCCCTGCACGGAGACCGGGTGGCCGTTCCAGCTGCCGGTGAAGCCGTACATCCCGCGCACCTCGCTGTAGCAGCGCGCGTCGTCGAGGAACGTCTCGGCGATCCACTTGGCCCGCAGGGGGTCGCCGGGCAGCAGGACGGTGGGGGCGATGTCGCCGGTCTGGGCGCCGATGTGGGTGCTCACGGCGCCCAGCCTAGGGAGTCCCGGGGACAAGGGCAGTGGCGACTCAGCCGGCGTTGGCGACGATCTCGTTCGGCGTGTGCGGCAGGTCGAGGCTCGACACGACCCGGCCGCGGTCGAGGTCGACGACGTGGACGCGGTCGCGGTCCGGGTCGGTGACGTACGCCGTCGCGCCGACGACGTGCAGCGCCGGACGGGGCTGCTGCCAGTCGAGCGGCTCGCGCCAGCGTCCGACCACGTCGATCGCGTCCACCCGGTCGCCGGTCTCGGGGTCGACGACGTGGATCGCACCGTCGGTCCCCAGGACGAGCGCCTCACCCTCCGGCCCGCGACCGAGCGAGCGGAAGCTGTAGCTCGTGCCGAGGTCCACCAGGCGCAGGGAGGCGTCGCGGGTGTCGACGAGCGCGACCCGCGTGGGGCGCTCCAGCTCGGCGCCGGGGTCGGTCTTGTAGTCGCCGAGCAGCACCGGGGAGACCTCCGAGCCCGACTGGTTGCCGATGCGCCCGTACGCGTCCGGGCTGGCCACCTTGGTCATCTGGCGACCGTCCACCACGACCGCCCCGTCCTCGCACCCGAAGACGGCGACGTCCTCGGCGAAGGCCTCGCCGTGCACGCCGGGGCACTCGTCGGTCTCGGTGAGCACCGCGCCGGACGGGCTGACCAGGCGGACGCCCGATCGTGACTCCTCGTCGCCGACGGTCAGCAGCAGGTTGCGGTCCACGAGGCGTACGGCGACGCCGTGGTGGGCCTCGTCGGCGGCGGCCGTCGACACCTGCGGTGCCCCGTCGGCCAGGTCGTCGGGGTCGAGCACGGTGATCGTGCCGGTGCCGTCGTCGAAGAGCGTGGTGATGCCGTCGTGGGCCACGACGTGCCCGGCCTCCGCCGCCTCGAGCAGCACGCCGGTCAGGCCGGGGTCGCCTGCGTAGTGGTGCGCGTGTTCGCCGTGCTCGTGCCCCCACGACCCGAGGTCGAGGACGTGCCAGCCCAGGTTGCCGCTGACGAGCGCGTGGCGGCCGTCGCCGGCGGCCGAGACGCGGACGAAGCCCTCCATCGCCTCGTCGACGATGACCTCACCGCTGGCGACGTCGACGACCATCACGCCGCCGTCGTGGGTGAGTGCCAGGCGCGGCGTCGCGGCCGCGACCTCGGTGCCCACCGGCTCCCGCGCGGAGTCGGTGGCAGGTTCGGTGTCGGTGGAGCCGCCGGGCTCGCTGGCGGTGCCGCAGGCGGAGGCTCCCGTCACGACGAGGGTGGCAAGCAGGACAGGGAGACGAGTCGGCTTCATGAGAACGATTCTCAACACAGATGAGAACCATTGTCAAAGAGGTACGGCGCTAGCCTGACGCCGTGAGCCCCGAACGCCTTCTCCCGCACGTCGCCCTCTCCGCCCACGCGCACAACCGGATGGGGCTCCGGCGGACCGACGACGCCTGGCTCGTCGAGCAGATGGCCGACCCCGCCACCCGCGTCCTCGTCGTGGCGGGCAACCGGATCCGCCCGGTCGACGGTGCCGTCAGGTGGGTCGGTCCGGAGGAGGCGCCCGAGGGCACCCTCGTGCTGCTCGGTGACAGCGACGGCGTGGTGCACCTGGCCGTCATCGTGGCGCCGGGCGAGGCGCCCGGCGAGGCCGAGGAGTGGGTGCCGCTCCGCTCGGTGCTGACCCTGCTCGCAGAGGGCAGCCCGCAGCATGCGCCGCTCGTCATGCACGCCATCGGTCTGGCCGAGTGGCACCACGCCACGCGGTTCTGCCCACGCTGCGGCGGCACCCTCGCCAGCCGGTCGGCCGGGCACGAGCTGCGGTGCACGCAGTGCGACCGTGCCCAGTTCCCGCGCACCGACCCGGCCGTGATCATGGCCATCACCCACGGCGAGGGGGAGGACGAGGCGATCCTGCTCGGTCGCAACACCGCCTGGCCGGCCGGTCGCTGGTCCACCCTCGCGGGATTCTGCGAGCCGGGGGAGACCCTCGAGGACGCCGTGCGCCGCGAGGTGATGGAGGAGGTCGGCGTGCAGGTCGGCGAGGTCGCCTACTTCGGCAGCCAACCCTGGCCGCTGCCGGCAAGCCTGATGCTCGGCTTCACCGGACGCGCCGTGACCACCGACATCGACGTCGACGGCGCGGAGATCGAGGAGGCGCGGTGGTGGACACGCGCCGCCTTCGAGGCCGCCGGCCGGTCGGGCGAGCTCGTGGTGCCCCGCGGCATCTCGATCTCGTCCTCGCTCATCGAGAGCTGGTTCGGCCGCCCGCTCGACGGCCCCGGTTGGGACTGAGGTCGACGCCGCTCAGGCGCAGTTGTCGCAGATGCCCGTGGCGGGCAGCGCGAGGAAGCAGGTCGGGCACAGCTTGTCGACCCGGTCGCTGGCCGCGACACGCGGGCGCGAGGTCGTCGCACGCGTGGTGGTCGCCCGCGGCGTACGAGGCGTGGTCGAGCGCGTGCCCGGCACCCGCTGGGGAGCCGGCGGGGAGTCGTCGCGGATGTCGAAGCCGAGCCGCACGAGGTGCTTGCTCGCTCCGGCACCGCCACCGGGGATGTCGGCGGGGGTGAGGGTGCGCCCGGTCGCGAGGCCGTGCGCGATGCCGGCGATCGCCGCGGCGTCGTACTCCTTGCCGTGGTGCATCAGCACGTGCGTCGACACTCCGCCGCGCACCAGCATGTAGTTGGCCCCACCCGCGGCGTCCCAGGTCTCCATCGCGGTGAGGACGTGGTCGCGGTCGATCGAGTTCAGCAGTGACACGACGTCAGGCTAACCCCGGCGTGGTGCGGGCTCCACGCCAGCGTCACGAGATCGCGGCCAGCTTCTCCTTGACCTGCGCCACCGACGGGTTCGTCAGCGTGCTGCCGTCGGAGAAGAGCAGGGTGGGCACGGTCTGGTTGCCGCCGTTGGCCTGCTCGACGGTGAGCGCGGCCTCGGGCTGCTGCTCGATGTCGACCATCGAGAACTCGATGCCCTCGCGGTCGAGCTGGCTCTTGAGGCGGTGGCAGTAACCGCACCACGGGGTGCTGAACATCGTGAAGGTCATGGATCGAGTGTCCCCTCCGGCGTCTAGGGTTGAGGAGGAGGGTGGTCGACACCCTCCACCAGCCCCAACCACGACGTCGCAGGAGTTGTTCCGTTGCTCGAAGCGCTCGACCCCGAGCAGCGACAGGTAGCCGAGGCGCTGCGCGGACCCGTGCGGGTCCTGGCCGGCGCCGGCACCGGCAAGACCCGCGCGGTCACCCACCGGATCGCCCACGGCGTCAGCCAGGGCGTCTACGCGCCTACCGAGGTGCTGGCGCTGTCGTTCACGACTCGCGCGGCGGGTGAAATGCGTGAGCGGCTGCGTGCCCTCGGGGCGCCGGGGGTGCAGGCGCGGACCTTCCACTCCGCCGCGCTGCGCCAGCTGCGGTTCTTCTGGCCGCGGGTCCACCAGCGCGAGCTGCCCGAGCTCGTCCAGTCCAAGCTGGCGATGCTCGCACTCGCCGCGCGACGACAGCGGCTCGGCGTCGACCAGGCCACGCTGCGTGACCTCGCCAGCGAGATCGAGTGGGCCAAGGTCTCCAACGTCGGCCCCGACAGCTACGCCGCGATCGCCCGCACCCGCGGCCGTGCGGTGTCCAACCTCGACCCCGAGGTCGTGGCCCGTGCCTTCGACGCCTACGAGGAGGTCAAGCGCGGCCAGGGCCGGATGGACATGGAGGACGTGCTGCTGTTCGGCGCCGGGCTCCTCGCCGACAACGAGGCGGTGGCCGCCCAGGTCCGCCGCCAGTACAAGTGGTTCGTCGTCGACGAGTTCCAGGACGTCTCACCCCTCCAGCACGCCCTGCTCGACCTCTGGCTCGGCGGGCGCGACGAGCTGTGCGTCGTGGGTGACCCCGCCCAGACGATCTACTCCTTCGCCGGTGCCGACGCGCGCTACCTGCGTGAGTTCACCCAGCGCTTCCCCTCTGCCACGAGCGTCGACCTGGTCCGCAACTACCGCTCGACCCCCGAGGTCGTCGCCGCGGCCAACCAGCTGCTCGCCGGCACGCCCAGCAAGGGTGTCGACCTCGTCGCCCAGCGTCCCGCCGGCGCCCGCATCACGTGGCGCGAGGCCACCGACGAGGTCGCCGAGGCCGAGGCCGTCGCCGACCGGGTGACCGCCCTGCGCGCCTCCGGCACCCCGGCCAGCCGGATGGCCGTGCTGCTGCGCATCAACGCCCAGTCCGAGCGCTTCGAGGAGGCCCTCGCGGCTCGCGGGATCCCCTACGTCGTACGCGGCGCTGCGCGGTTCTTCGACCGTCCCGAGGTGCGGCAGGCGATCACCCTCGTCCGGGGCGCGGCCCGCTCGGGCGAGGCGTCCGGCCCGGTGTCCGAGGCGGTGGTGGCCGTGCTCTCGCAGATGGGCCACTCCACCGAGCCCCCCGAGGGCAGGGGAGAGGTCCGCAACCGGTGGGAGTCCCTGCAGGCGCTCGTCGACCTGTCGGCCGACTTCGGCCGCGAGCGTCCCGAGGCGGGCGTCGGCGACTTCGTCGACGACCTCGACCGT
The DNA here is from genome assembly GCF_054049275.1 of Nocardioides sp. P5_E3. Taxonomy (NCBI): domain Bacteria; kingdom Bacillati; phylum Actinomycetota; class Actinomycetes; order Propionibacteriales; family Nocardioidaceae; genus Nocardioides; species Nocardioides sp. P5_E3. Next base: position 113,329 of record NZ_JBFUMR010000012.1, on the reverse strand, counting down.
CGCGCCAGCGAGCAGCACGCGCCGGTGGCGGACGCCGTCACCCTCGCGACGATCCACTCCGCCAAGGGCCTGGAGTGGGACGCCGTCTTCGTGGCCGGCATGCACGAGAAGATGATGCCGATCTCGCAGGCGCAGACGCCCGCCGAGATCGAGGAGGAACGCCGCCTCCTCTACGTCGCGATGACCCGCGCCCGCGACGAGCTCACTGTGTCGTGGGCCACCGCCCGGGAGCCGGGCGGCCGCTCGACGCGCGGCAGCTCGCCGTTCCTCGCGCCCCTGCTCGACGGCGTGCCCGGCGTGTCCGCGCAGCGGCGCGAGCGCACCAAGCGCAACCGCGCCGCGATGCACTGCCGCGAGTGCGGCAAGGCGCTGTCGACGGCGTCGGAGAAGAAGATCGGCCGCTGCGCCGACTGCCCCGCTTCTTACGACGAGGCGCTCTTCGAGCGGCTCCGGGAGTGGCGCCTGGCGCGGTCCGCGGAGGACAGCGTGCCGGCGTTCGTGGTGTTCACCGACGCGACCCTGCAGCTGATCGCGGAGCACGTCCCCACCGACGAGACGGGCCTGCGCAAGATCAGCGGCGTCGGCCCGAGCAAGATCGCCAAGTACGGCGACGAGGTGCTCGCGCTGGTCGCCGCAGCCGGCGACTGACGGTGCGCACGGGCGCCGAAGGGCGCTCGGGAAAAGAAATCTCGGTAATACCCATTAAATGGTTTGCCCCTGACGATGTGAGGGGTCTAACGTTCCCTTTCACAACAACCCGCGCATGGGATCGCTGACAACGATCCGCGCCCGACGCCCCGAAGGAGGTGGCCCCCATGGAGAACTACACGAAGACCATGACGGCTTGGACGCCGTCCTTCGGCATGCCCGCTGCAGGCCACCGCTGCGCCACTGATGTGCGCGTCCTCGGTGTCGATGTTGCAGCTGCGCTCCAGGGGACCGCTGTGTCCATCGAGCGCGTCAAGGGCGTCTTCCCGGGTCTTCCAGCCTGGAGTCCACCGACGAGTTGAGACAACTCGCATCGGCAGCCTCCAGGCCGCGGAACCCGAAACCCGGGATCCGCGGCCTTTCTGTTTGTCCCAGTGAGTCACACACCGCGATCAGGTCAACGAGGAGGAGGTGAACAACATGACCATCAGCGTTCTCGACCGCAACCGAGCTGCCGACAAGACCGAGGTGGAGCCCCAGGCCCCGCTCGGAGCCCTGCACGACGCAGCTGCCGGAGTGAATGAGGAGCTGCTGCCCTGCCGCGTCAACGACGCAGAGCTGTGGTTTGCCGAGTCCCCCGCGGACGTGGAGCAGGCCAAGGCCCTCTGCATCGACTGCCCCGTGCAGGCGCTGTGCCTCGACGGAGCCCTCGAGCGGCGTGAGCCGTGGGGCGTCTGGGGAGGCGAGCTCTTCCTCCAGGGCGTGGTGATCCCGCGCAAGCGGCCGCGAGGCCGGCCCCGCAAGTCCGAGCAGGTCGCCGCTCAGGCCGGCCAGAACCAGAAGGACGGGGCCGCCGCGTAGGCGCCACCGCTCCACCACCTCCGGAGAAGTACAGGAACACATCAGCCATGAAGACCTACCGAAATGGACGAAACGACATGAATCTCATGCATGAAGAACTCGCACGCGCGCAAATGACCGCGCGCCTGGGAGAGGCGCACGAACTGCGGCGAGGCCACCAGCTGGCCCTGGCCCGTCGTATGAGCCGCAAGGCCGAGCAGGCCGCGCAGCAGGCGCGTCTCGCCCTCGCTCGCGCGATCTGACGTGTTCCGAGGCCGACCTGGCCTCGGGACGGCTCTCGCCCTGATCGCGGGTGAGCACACACAGCGAGCCGGTACGTCGTCACCGTGACGACGTACCGGTTCGCTGCCATTTCCGGTGTGTCCGGCCTCCTCGCGACCGCGTCGCGCGGGGGTAGCCTCGAGGCGTGACCGACCTCGTGACGTGCGACTTCTGCGGCACCCAGGCACCCGAGGGGGAGGCCCTCACGTGGACGACCTCGGTCGAGAACGGCCGGCGGCGCGCCTACTGCGACACCTGCTCGCGCACCCACCTGAGGGCGATGGAGAGCAAGCTCGACAGCGAGTGGTGGTGACCCGACCCGATCAGCCGGCGTCGAACCCCGCGTCGAACCAGGCGCACCCGCAGTAGGGGTGGCGCTGCCAGCGTCGCGCGGCCGGCACCGGGTCGTGGTCGACGCGCCACGACGTGAGCCACGTGTGCGGCAGCTCGCTCCGCGACCATGAGGCGAGGTCGCGGGCGACCGCTCCGGCGGCGAGCGCGAGCAACGGCCTCGGGACCGCTCCCGGTGCGGCGCGATCGCCCTCGTCGAGCACCGCGGCGGCCACGCACCGTGCGCACGGTCCGACGCCGGGCGCGATCCACGGGCCGACGTCGACGGCGTAGGGCTGCACGCCCACCAGCACGTGGGGCAGCGAGTCGACGCACCACGCGTCGACCGTGGCCGAGACCAGGCGTGCGGGGGTCACCGCGATCCCGACGGGGGCGTTGCGGTCGAGGACGACCCCGGCCGCTGTGAGCGCGGCGACGACGGTCCCGGCCCAGGCGTCAGGGCAGTCGAGCTGCGCGCGTGTGCCGCCGGCGTACGACGGGGGGACGGGGCGGGTGGGCACCCTCCGACGGTGCCACGACGGCGATGGGCGCGGGCCGTCGTCCACAGGGCGCACCACCACCAGAAGCAGCAGCAGACGCAGCAGCGGCGCCACCCGAGGGGTGACGCCGCTGCAATGAGCTCAAGAGCTGAGGCTCACGCCTTGCCGAGGATGCGGTTCAAGTTGGTGCCGCAGACCGGGCAGACGCCCTTGGCCATCTTGGTGCCCTTGTCGTTGACCTTGATCTCGCCCTCCGCCTCGCGCTTCTCCTTGCACTTGACGCAGTAGAACTCACCGCTCCAGGTCTCCGCCATGACGGCCTCCTTGCTTGTTTTCTTGGTCGTCGCGACGGGGAAGTCTCTCGGGGAAGCCCGCCGGGGAGAGCCGACGGTTGCCAGCACTCCGCCGACGACCCTACGCCACGCGTGAGCCACGCTCACGCACCACACGCGCTGAGCGTGAATCCGGGTCATTTCACGCTCAGCGGGATCAGTACCCTCGGGGCCATGCCAGAGACCTCTGCAGACCTCGCCCACCTCCGCCTCGAGCGCCCCTCCGAGGGGGTCGTCCTGCTGACCCTCGACAACCCCGGGATGCGCAACGCGATGAGCGACGAGATGACCTCGTCGTGGGTCGCAGCCATCGATCAGGTCGCCGCCGACCCGTCCGTGCGCGCGGTCGTGGTGACGGGGGAGGGGAGCGCCTTCTGCTCCGGTGGCAACACCTCGTGGATCGCCAGCGAGCCCGACGCGAGCGTGGACCGGCTGCGGTCCCGGATGCTGCCGTTCTACCGGGCCTGGCTGTCGATCCGGCGCCTCGAGGTGCCCACCATCGCTGCCGTCAACGGAGCCGCCATCGGGGCCGGCCTGTGCCTCGCCCTCGCCTGCGACATCCGCTACGCCGCGGACGGCGCCAAGCTCGGCGTGCCCTTCAACAAGCTCGGCATGCACGCCGGCATGGCCGGCACCTGGCTGCTGCCCGACGTGGTCGGCCCCGCCCACGCTCGCGACCTGCTCCTCACCGGCCGCGTCGTGGAGGCCGAGGAGGCGCTGCGGCTCGGGCTGGTCTCGCGCGTCATCGACAAGGGGTCCTTCCTCGACGAGGTGCTCGAGACGGCGGCCGGCATCGCTGCGACCGCCCCGATCGCGGCGCGCCTGACCAAGATCGCGCTCGCCGACGGCGGCCACGCCGACTTCGAGGCCGCGCTCCAGTGGGAGGCCCTCGCCCAGCCGATGACGCTCGCGACCGCCGACCTGCAGGAGGGCATCGCGGCCGCGAAGGAGAAGCGGTCCCCGGAGTTCCGCGGACGCTGACCCGCGCGAGGCCCCCGGCGGGGGAACGAAGAAGGGGCCCCGCAGCCCTCCGACGCCTGCCTTCCCCAGCTGGCGTCGAGGAGCCGTGGGGCCCTTCTGGCCGCAAACCTAGGGCCGGCCACCCGCGCGGTCAACGGGTGGGTGTCCACCCCTGTGGACAGGCCTGTGGAGACGGTGTGCACCGCGGTCCCTCGGGCGTGGACGAAGCCGTCGCGCGTGGGGAGGACCCTGTGCGCGACACGCCCGGCGCGATCGCCGTACTGTGCGGGTGACCAGCGGTTTCACCCGCGACGGGGCTGTGGAGGAGAAGAAGTTGGGCGAGGAGTCGACGGCGGGCACCCACCGCGGCCCCGTGGCGACCCTGCGACGCATCGCGTTCCTGATGGAGCGCCAGCGCGAGGAGACCCGCCGGATCGAGGCCTTCCGCAAGGCGGCGCGCACGATCCTGCCGCTGCCCGAGGACGAGGTACGCCGTCGCGCGGCCGACGGGACGCTCACCGAGCTGACCGGCATCGGCCCCAGCACCGCCGCCGCCATCACCGACGCGTGCAACGGGGTCGTCCCCGAGCGCCTCGTGAAGCTCGAGGCGACCGCCGGGCCCCTGGCGCGTGGCGGGGAGGAGCTGCGGGCGAGGCTGCGGGGCGACCTGCACTCCCACTCCGACTGGTCCGACGGCGGCTCGCCGCTGGAGGAGATGGCGATGACGGCCATGGAGCTGGGCCACGACTACCTCGTGCTCACCGACCACAGCCCACGGCTGCGGGTGGCCAACGGGCTGAGCGCCGAGCGGCTGACGCGCCAGCTCGGGGTCGTGGACGCCGTCAACGAGCACCTCGGCGGGTCGTTCACCCTGCTGAAGGGGATCGAGGTGGACATCCTCGACGACGGGTCGCTCGACCAGACCCCGGAGATGCTGGGCCGGCTCGACGTCCGCGTCGCCTCGGTGCACTCCAAGCTCAAGATGGACGCCGCCCCGATGACGAAGCGGATGGTCGCCGCCGTCCGCAATCCGCACACCAACGTCCTCGGCCACTGCACCGGCCGCCTGGTGACCGGCAACCGGGGCGTGCGGCCGCAGAGCCAGTTCGACGCGAAGGCGGTGTTCACCGCCTGCGCGGAGGAGGGCGTGGCCGTGGAGATCAACTCGCGGCCCGAGCGCCGCGACCCGCCCACCAGGCTGCTCGAGCTCGCCCGCGACCTCGGGTGCCTGTTCTCCATCGACTCCGACGCCCATGCGCCCGGCCAGCTCGACATGCTCGACTACGGCGCCGTCCGCGCCACCGAGGCCGGGATCGACCCCGATCGGATCGTCACCACCTGGGAGCGCGACCGGCTGCTGGAGTGGGCCGCGGCCCGGCTCTGAGCGTGGCTCCGCCCCCGCGAGTCCACCCCCGGGTGTGGGTGGCGGGGGCTAGGTTCGGCACATGAGCACCCCGGCCAGCCCGCCCGACGTGGAGGTGCGCCGCTCGCGCCGCCGCCGCCGGACGGTCTCGGCCTACCGCGACGGCGACCGCATCGTCGTGCTCATCCCGGCCGCCATGAGCAAGCGCGACGAGGCGACGTGGGTCGCCGACATGGTCGCGCGCATCGAGCGGCAGGAGAAGCGCCGGCTGCGCTCCGACGACGACCTGGTGGCCCGCGCCGCCAAGCTCAACGACCTCTACCTCGGGGGCCTCGCGGTCCCTGCCTCGGTGCGCTGGGTGACCAACCAGAACGCCCGCTGGGGCTCGTGCACCCCCGGCGACCGCACCATCCGGCTCAGCGACCGGCTGCAGAGGGTGCCCGGCTGGGTCGTGGACTACGTGCTGGTGCACGAGCTGGCCCACCTGCTGGAGTCGGGCCACACGCCGGCGTTCTGGGCGTGGGTCGACCGCTACCCCCGTGCGGACAAGGCCAAGGGCTACCTCGAGGGCTACTCCGCAGCCGCCCGGCTCGAGCCGCCCCCGGGCGTCGACGAGGACTGAGCCGAGGACTGACGCACCCGCGCGACTGCGGCCTCGATGAGGACGTACATGTCGTCGAACGTCGCCGGCAACGCGTCGACCGGCCACCAGCGCACGTCGAGCGACTCCTCGCTCGTGGCGTGTGCGGCGTCCGGCTCGGCGGTGGCCAGGAACCGCACGTCGAGGTGGTGGACGGTGCCGCGGTCGGAGCAGAACTCGACCGCGTGCTCGTCGAGCGACAGCGGCGCCTCGTCGAAGTCGAACGACGTCAGCCCGGACTCCTCGACCAGCTCGCGCCGGGCGCCGCCGGCCAGCGAGGCGTCGCCGGGCTCGAGGTGGCCGCCGAAGGCCAGCCACGCGTCGGCCTTGCGGTGGTGGTTGAGGAGCACCGCGCCTGCGTCGGGGGAGACGACGATCGCGCCAGCGGTGAGGTGGTCGGGGAAGCACGCCTTGGCCAGGCCGTCGGGGTGCGCGGCCAGGTGGGCGAGGTAGCGGTCGCGGAGTGCGCCCTGCTCAGGCGTCGGCGCGACCCAGTCCGACAGCGTGGCGACGGCGTTCGCGTGGAGCGTCACTCGGCGGGGCGGGTGCCGCTGTCGCCGCCGTCGAGCAGGTCGCGCAGGCCGGCGTCGAACTCCTCCTCGGACAGCTCGCCGGGCGTCACCGAGTCCTCCCGGAAGCCCAGCGGGTCGTCGAGGTCGGCGGCGGTGGGCAGCAGGTGCGGCGACATCCAGACGCCGTCGCGAGCCTCGGCGCCCTGGCGCGTGCGGAGCGAGCCCCAGAGGACCGACGCGTCCCGGAGTCGGCGGGGCCGCAGCTCGAGGCCGACGAGGGTGGCGAAGGTCTGCTCGGCCGGTCCGCCCGCGGCGCGCCGGCGGCGTACGGTCTCCTGCAGCTTGGCCGCGGCGGGCATCCGCTCGGCCGTGGCCTGGCTGACGACCTCGTCGACCCAGCCCTCCACGAGCGCGAGGGTCACCTCGAGCTTCTCCAGCGCGGCCTTCTGCGCGGCCGACGGCTCGGGGTCGAAGAGCCCGCCCGCGAGGGCGTCCTGCATGGCCTCGGGGTTGGTCATGTCGACCTCGCGCAGCTTGGTCTCCATCCCGGAGGTGTCGAAGTCCATGCCTGCGCCGTACTCCGATACCGCCCCGATGAGGTGGTCGCGCAGCCACGGCACGCCGGCGAACAGCCGCTGGTGGGCGGCCTCGCGGAGCGCGAGGTAGAGCAGCACGTCGTCGGCGGAGACATCGGGCAGCTCCTCGGCGAACGCCGCGACGTTGGTGGGGAGCAGTGCGGCCTTCCCGGTCGGGCCGAGGGGCAGGCCGATGTCGGAGGCGCTGAGCACGTCACCGGCGAGCGCGCCCAGGCCGCTGCCGACCTGGGAGGCGACCATCGCGCCGCTCGCCTTGCCGAGCATCGCCATGAGGGGGCCGGCGAGCTGCTTCATCTCCTCGGGCATCGCCTGGCCCAGGGCCTGGGTGGCGGAGCCGGCGATCGGCTCCACGAGCACCTTCCAGACCGGGATCGTCTCGACGATCCACTCGGCCCGCGACCACGCGGCGGTGGTGGTCACGCCCGAGGGGAACTCGGTGGTGGTGTCGAGCCAGTGGTCGGCGAGGCGCACGGCGTCGGCGACCGCGCCCGACTGCGCGGGGCTGACGGTCGGGTCGGGCTCCTGGGCCGCGGCCCGGCGGGCCAGGTCGGTGACCGTCTCCCAGTTGACCGGTCCGTCGTGCGGCGCGAAGAAGGACTGCATCTGCGCCATCAGCGAGTTGAGGTCGGGCAGCCCGCCTCCCGGGCCGAACCCGCCCATCTGGGAGAAGATCTGCTCGAAGGGCGTGCCCTTGAAGGGGTTGTTGTCGTCGGGACCCTGACCGGACGATCCGGGACCACCGGGGGTGTCACTCATGGCGTCCACGGTACCCACCGCGCCCAGCAGCGGCACCCCTAGACTCGGCCGGGTGAGCCACCCCTCGTCCGATGCCGTGCGCCTCGTCGCCATCCGCGACACCCCGCTCGACGTGACCGAGGTCCTCGACGCGCTCGGCGACGACGGTGCCGGTGGCCTCACCCTGTTCGTGGGCCAGGTCCGCGACCACGACGGCGGGAAGGGCGTCACGGCGCTCGACTACTCCGCGCACCCGACCGCTCTGGCCCGGCTCGAGGACGTCTGCCGGCAGGTGGCCGCCGACCACGACGTCCGGGGCGTCGCGGCCGTGCACCGGGTGGGCGAGCTGCGGATCGGGGACCTCGCGGTCGTCGTCGCCACGACCGCGGCCCACCGCGGCGACGCCTTCGCGGCCTCGCGCGCCCTCATCGACACGTTGAAGGCCGAGGTGCCGATCTGGAAGCACCAGGTCTTCGACGACAAGACAGAGGAGTGGGTCGGCACGCCGTAGGGCCTCCCGGTCCGGACCCTTCGCGGCCCCTACCCTCGACGTGTGGAGATCCTGCTGTGGCTCGTGCCGTCGGCCGTCGTGGCCGTCGCGGCGATGGTGTGGGTGTCGTGGGCCGGGCGGGACGGCCGCGGCGAGGTCGACCGCGACGTCGCCGTCGAGCGCCTCGGCCGGGCCCTCACCAAGGAGCCGCCGGCGGGCACACGTCGTACGTCGGCACGGGTGCGCGACCGCAGCACCGGCATCGCTGTGCGGCCCAGCCACGGGGCCGGCCCGGGCGACGGCGCCACCCGACGCGCCTCCTGAGCGACGCGCGTTGCCGCGGAGTTGCCGCCGTTTGAGAGAGTTGCGCCCATGACTCAGCGGACCAGGGCGGGATTGCTCGCGCTGTGCCTGCTGGCAGTGCTCTGGGCGACGGCTGCGTTCGTGCCCCTGCCATACGTCACCTACTACCCAGGACCGACCGTCGACATACTCGCCAAGAACGCCGGCAACGAGATCGTCGAGGTCGCCGGCCACAAGGCCTACTACGACGACGGCGAGCTGCGGATGACGACCGTATACGTCAGCACGCCGCAGGAGGACGTGAGCCTCCCCGAGCTCCTGCGCGCCTACTTCGACCCCGACGCCGCGGTCTGGCCGCGCTCCTCGATCTATGCCCCCGAGGAGACCGACGAGTCGAGCGACCGCCAGTCCGAGGCCGCGATGGTGTCCTCCCAGGACACCGCGGTCGCAGCGGCGCTGACCCAGCTCGGCGAGAAGGTCGACCCGCTCGTGGAGGTCCTCGACGTGACCCCGGGCCTGCCGGCCGACGGCAAGCTCGAGGTGCGCGACGTGCTGCTGCGGGTGGGTGGCACCAAGGTCACCGGGCCCGAGGACGTCGTCGACGCCGTCGACGCCGCGTCGCCCGGTGAGCCGGTCGCGTTCGTCGTACGCCGTGGGAAGAAGGAGGTGGCCGTCGACGTGACCCCTGAGAAGGTCGACGGTGACCTCCGCATCGGCATCACGCCGGGCGTCGGCTTCGACTTCCCCTTCCAGGTCAGCGTCGACATCGCCGACAACATCGGCGGGCCCAGCGCCGGGCTGATGATGTCGCTGGCCATCTACGACACCCTCACCCCGGGCTCGCTGACCGGTGGCGCCGACATCGCCGGCACCGGCACCATCACGCCGGCCGGCAAGGTCGGACCGATCGGCGGCATCCAGCAAAAGATCGCCGCCGCCCGCGACGCCGGCGCGGAGCTGTTCCTCGTCCCGGCCGACAACTGCGACGCCATCGGGGGAGTGGATCCCGGCGACATGCGCCTGGCGAAGGCCACCACGATGGACGGTGCCGTGAAGACCCTGGACGACTGGGTCGCCGACCCCGACGCCGTCCTCCCCAGCTGCGAGGAGACCGCCTCATGACGAGCCCCACCGACCCGACCCCCGACGCCGTCCCCGACCCCGGCGCTCCCGACGCGCTCCCCGAGGACCCGGCCCTGGCGGCGGCGGTCCTCGAGATCGAGGCGCACGTCGCCCAGGAGGGGTGGGACCAGCCGGCCCGGCTGTACGCCCTCGTCGACACCGCGACGCTCGTGGCCCAGGAGCCGGCGCTCGCCGCCGCGATGGCGATCGACGGCCCCGGCGCCGACGGGTCGTTCACGCCCATCGAGCAGGACGGGCTGCCACCCGGCCAGGTGCTCGAGGACGCGCTGCACACCATCGCCTGGCCCGAGAGCGTCGCCGGGTGCGCCGCCGTCATCGAGCGGCTCGTGCTCCCGCCCGCCATCGATGACGAGATCCCCGACGAGCCCACCGCGGCGGAGCTGTTCGCACGCGAGCACCCCGATCGCCAGGAGGTGCGGATGGTCGCCGGCGTGACCCGCGCCGGGGCGTCGTACTGCGCCCTGCGCCTGCGCGCTCACGACGACGAGCAGTCGGTGGTCAACGGCACCGAGCTGGTCCCCGGTCTCCTCGACCTCCTCCACGCGACGTTGCACGACCCGTCCCACGACCTCGCGCACGACACCCAGCCCCGCCCCGACGAGAACCCCTGAGGCCATGAGCAATCCCTTCGACCGACCCAGCGGACCCACCGGACCCGACGGCCCCCAGCGGCCCGGGGGCAACGGAGGATCGGGCGGCGCGCGTCCGGCGACCGCGTCACGCCGACCCGGCGCGCTGGTCATCACCGCCATCGTCCTCGTCCTCGCCTTCATGCTGCTCAGCGCCTTCGCGTCCTTCTGGACCGAGCGGCTGTGGTTCGGTTCCGTCGGCTACCAGGAGGTCTTCACGACGCTCCTGCTCACCCGCATCGGGCTGTTCTTCGTCTTCGCCGGGCTGATGGCCGCCGTCGTCGCGGTGGCGATGGCGATGGCCTACCGCTACCGGCCCGTCCTGTGGCCCGGCATGCCGGGGATGCCCGACGACGGGATGGACCGGTACCGCCAGCTCCTCGCGCCGCGCATGGGCTGGGTCATCGGTGTGGCTGCCGCCGTGATGGGCCTCTTCGCCGGTGCGTCGGCGTCGGGTCAGTGGCGCAGCTACTCCCTGTGGCGGCACAGCAAGGAGTTCGGCACGACCGACCCCTACTTCAACAAGGACGTCGGCTTCTACGTCTTCGACCTGCCGTTCTGGCACTACCTCATCGACTTCGTGATGGCCCTGGCCGTCGTCGGCCTCATCGCCTCGCTGCTGATGAACTACCTGTTCGGCGGCATCCGGCTCTCCGCCCGTCCCGGCGAGCGGCTCACCAGCGCCGCGCAGATCCAGGTCTCCGCGCTGCTGGCGCTCTTCGTGCTGGCCAAGGCCGTGGACTACTGGCTCGACCGCTTCGACCTGGTCACCAACTCCGGCTCGATCTTCACCGGCATGGGCTACACCGACGACAAGGCCGTGCTGCCCGCCAAGGAGATCCTCGCCGGCATCGCGATCGTCTGCGCCCTGCTGTTCCTCGCCAACATCTGGCGGCGCACGTGGCTGCTGCCGTCGGTCGGCGTCGCCCTGTTCGCGCTCTCCGCGATCATCCTCGGCCTGATCGTCCCGACGCTCGTCCAGGCGATCCGGGTCAACCCCAACGTGCCGGACCGCGAGGGCCCCTACATCAAGGCCAACATCGACGCGACCCGCGCGGCCTACCAGCTCGACCAGATCGATGTCCGCGACGTGGGCGGCACGGCCGTCACCGGTGACGACGAGCTCGAGGTGCTCGACGACACGACGGACGGCATCCCCCTGGTCGACCCGCAGATCGTGAGCGAGATCTTCGAGCAGCAGCAGCAGGTCCGCGCGTACTACTCGGTTCCCAACGTGCTCGACGTGGACCGCTACGAGTTCGACGGCAAGGACCGCGCCGTGGTGCTGGGCGTGCGCGAGCTCGACCAGAGCGGACTCGCCGAGGGCGACCAGAACTGGTCGAACCTCCACACCGCCTACACCCACGGCAACGGTGTGATCGCGGCCTACGCCAACCAGCGACCCGAGGACGACTCGGTCCAGCAGACCGGTATCCAGTGGGCCGAGGGCCAGGAGGCCGACGAGGACGCGCTGACCCGCCTCGCGGGCGAGGACGGCTACGAGACGCGCGTCTACTTCGGCGAGCAGAGCCCCAGCTACAGCATCGTCGGCCAACGTCCTGGCGGGGCGCCGGTCGAGTTCGACCTGCCGCGCGGGGACCGCAGCGAGGACGAGGTCGCGACGACGTACGACGGCAAGGCCGGCGTCCCGATCGGCAACATCTTCAGCCAGCTGCTCTACGCGGTGCGCTTCAGCGAGCCCAACCTGCTGCTGTCGAGCCGCGTGCACGAGAACTCGAAGATCCTCTATGACCGCAACCCGCGCCAGATGGTCGAGAAGGTCGCCCCGTGGCTGACCGTCGACTCCGACCCCTACCCGGCCGTGGTGGACGGGCGGATCCAGTGGATCCTCGACGGCTACACGGTCACCGACAAGTACCCGCTCTCCCAGCGCGAGTCGCTGGAGGAGATGACCGACGACTCCCTGCAGGAGAACACCGGCTTCCAGACGCTGCCGACCGACGAGATCAACTACCTCCGCAACTCGGTGAAGGCCACGGTCGACGCCTACGACGGCACGGTGACGCTCTACGAGTGGGACGAGGAGGACCCGATCCTGCAGGCGTGGGAGGAGGTCTTCCCCGACGTCGTCCAGCCGAAGGAGGACATCCCCGACGCGCTGACCGAGCACCTGCGCTACCCCGAGGACTTCTTCAAGGCCCAGCGCTTCCAGTTCCAGCGCTACCACGAGACCTCGGCGTCGGCGTGGTTCGAGGGCTCGAGCCGCTGGGAGGTCCCGAGCGACCCGCAGCGCACCACCCGCCTGCAGCCGCCGTACCGCCTCTTCACCGACACCGGCGACGGCGAGACGTGGTCGCTGACGTCCGTCTACGTGCCGCGGCGCAAGGAGAACAACCTCGCGGCCTACATGGCGGTCAACAGCGACGCGACCAGCTCCGACTACGGCAAGGTCTCGGTGCTGCAGCTGCCCAACGAGCCGTCGGGTGGTCCGCTGCAGATCGCCAACACGTTCGCCACCAACGAGGACGTCAGCCAGGCGCTCCTGCCCTACACGACCGGCGACGCCGACCGCGTGCCCGGCAACCTGCTGACGCTGCCGATCGGCGACACGTTCATGTACGTGCAACCGGTCTACACGCGCCGAGCCGGCGAGTCGAACTTCCCGATCCTGCGCTTCGTGCTGGTCTCCTACGAGGGCAACGTCGGCATCGGCGAGACCCTGCGCGGAGCAATTGCCGACTCGCTGATCTTCGCCGACGACGGCGGACGGGACCAGAACCAGTCCCCGCAACCCACGGACGAGCCCAGCCCGACCGACGGGCCCAGCGCCGAGCCGTCGCAGTCGCCGGGCTCGCAGCCGACACAACAGCCCGGGGGAGAGGCCACCGTCGCGGAGCTGCTGCAGGAGGCGAAGGACAAGTTCGCCCAGGCTGACGAGGCCCAGCGCCAGGGGGACACGGTGCGGTGGGCCCGGCTGATGGAGCAGGGACGCCGGCTCGTCGACCAGGCTGTGCGCCAGATCGGCTGACCCCGATTTGGGCGCGGCCGCCCACCCCTGTAATGTTCTGTTCACCGACGCGGGGTGGAGCAGCTCGGTAGCTCGCTGGGCTCATAACCCAGAGGTCGCAGGTTCAAATCCTGCCCCCGCTACAAAGTTTCAGGCTCGGAGATCAATGATCTCCGAGCCTGAAAGCATTTGAGACTTGATCCAGCTGGCACAAGCCCGCCAGAAACCCCTCGGCCAGGCACTGGTGAGCCGCCACAGCGAGCAGCACGCTCAACTGGCGCACCGACGGCAGGGGCCCATGCGCATGAGAGCGTGCGTGCAGCGGGAATGAGTGCAGGTGGGGTGTCGTTGCGCGAGCATCGACCCTAGGAGTGATGAAGATGGCTTCGGACCCGCAGCGGAACAAGGAGAACGTCCAGGCGTTCTACGACCTCATGTTCAATCAGTGCCGTCCACGCGAGGCCATCGAGCGGTACGCGGGCGAGGACTACCGGCAGCACAACCCTCACGTTGCGGACGGCAAGGAAGCGTTCATCGAATACTTCGAGCGCATGGCCGAGGAGTATCCCGGCAAGCACGTTGACTTCGTTCGGTCCGTCGCAGAAGGCGATCACGTAGTGCTTCACTGCCACCAGACTTGGCCGGGCTCGGATGACTACGCGGGCATCGACATCTTCAGGCTCGACGCAGACGGCAAGGTCGTCGAGCACTGGGATGTACTGCAGGTGCTTCCCGACGCATCAGCCAACGACAACGGAATGTTCTGACGACCGCCATGTCTGATCCGAACCAGCTGAACTGCCTCTGCTATTGGACTGGGGAGCCTGGGGCCTCCTGGCGTCGCCGGGCGTGGCAGACATTGAGAGCGCGGGCTCACCGCCTCAGGCATGACCGGCAGCGCCGTCACGACGCCTAGATCTACCCGCTCATCGACAGGTCCGGATGTCCCCTCCCGACAGGCGGCGCGATGACGCAGCCCGGTCAGTAGCCCCCGCCGCCCGTTCCGCCGCCACCATTGCCTCCGCTGTAAACCGCCAGCAGCACGATGACGACGGCGACGAGAACTGCCGCCGCGACCACGATCCATCGAGTGCTCGACTTCATAGGCTCCCTCCATCGCGAAGAGCGTAGGTCGATCCGAGCTGAAACAGCGGACTGCTCTTCACCTTCCTTGAGCCACTTACGCGTGCCTCAGTGTGCCCACTCAGCCCCTCGCCTCCCCGGTGCTGTGCCGTCGCCAAGATGCCGTCGCCGCAAGGTCAGCGCCGGGAGGCGGCGGTGTGGCTCAACTTCAAGCGCGCGGATCGAGTCAGCGGAGATCAGTTGCTAGCCAATTTCTTGCCGCTACGTGGCCCGCGCCCTCCGTCGCCTGATGGAAACACGGCCGCAGCTGCTTGGCGGAGCATGGGAGCGATGCCCAGCGGATGTTCGCCCTGGAGCCTCTACTGCAAGAGGAGATGGTGCAATTCTGCGGCGAACCGTTCAGGGGCGCTCTCATCCGGCGCGTTGTGATCGGCATCCTTCAGCGTGAGATGGCGCGCCTGCGGGATGACCGCACTCAACTGTTCCAAGACGCCGGTGAGATAGCCGGGCGACACTGTCCCCGAGACCAGGAACGTGTTCGCTGTGATCGTGGCGAAGTCCGAGCCGTCGCCGTCCGAGAGAGCGACCTCGTCCAGCTCGGCTGGGGTGGTCGACATCAGGTCCCGCATCTCGCTACGGCGGCCGACCAGTAGCCAGGCGAGGACCCAGCACACCGGGTAGGGCGTCCACGGGAGCGGGATCAACCGCGTTGCATGGAGAAACAATGCCATCGCCCGGACGTGCTTGCCCCGCGTGAGCAGACTCCGGAACTCCGAACGGAAGGAAAGGTCAAACGACCCGTTGATAGAGATCCCCGGTTCGTAGACCACTAGCCGGTCGATGTCGGGGTTCGACCGTGCGGCGGTGAGCGCGATGAGGCCGCCGTAGCTGTGTCCGAACAACATCCGTGCGCCAACGGCGTCCGCGACCGCTTGGAGGTCATCGACTTCCCGGTCCATCGAATACCCAGGCCCTTGAGGACCGCTGTTCCCCCTGCCGCGGCGCTCGATGACGCAGACCGAGAACCCGTCCACCAACGCTGCGGCCAGCCGGTCGTAGTTGTGCGCCATGCGGTTGTTGCCCGGCACGATCACCAGCGCGGGACCCGTCCCCGTCAAGCGGTACTCGATGGTGGTGCCGTCTGCAGAGTCGATGATGTGCGTGACGGCGCTCATGCCCTCGATAGTCCATCATGGCGCCTTCACGACGCGACAGAGCCCGCAGCGCACTTCTGGCCCCGACTCCGCGCGGGGTCGAGGCCAGAAGTACCGCTTCAGGCGCCGTGGTCAGGCGTGGTGGTCAGGTGCCGTGGTCAGGCGACTGATGGGTGCCTGGTGCGGTCGAGCTCACCTTCCGCGTCGCTGCGGGTGCTGTGCTGGGCGGCGTCGAGTCCGGCGAGGTAGCCGAAGACCAGGCCGAGGGAGATGGTCCCGCCGGCGCCTCCGTAGAAGCCCTTGGTGGGGGCACCGCCGGCGTTGCCGGCCGCGTAGAGCCCGGCGATGGCGCGGCCGTCGGTGCTGAGTGCGCGGCCGCGGGCATCGGTCCGGGGCCCGCCGACCGTGCCGAGCGCGCTGGCGTGGACCTCCAGGGAGTAGAAGGGCGCCTCGTCGACGGGGCCGAGGACGCTGGACCTCGGGCTGTCGAGCACGGGGCGGATGATCCGCGCCAGCGGCCCGACCACGACCGAGCGCAGCTTCTCGGGGTTGTTGCTCCGCGCGGCGCGCCCGGCGAGCTTGTTGACGACGGGACCGATCAGTGCGGCGAGCCGCTGGCGGGCCTTCGCGGTGGCGGCGGGGAACCGTGCGTCGGGCGAGTAGCTGCCCAGGCGGGGGTAGTAGGCGCCGAAGTAGCGGTCGAACAGGGTCTCGCCGCGCTGGAACTCAGGGTCGTGGCCCTGCCGTGCGCTGGAGTTGAAGCGCTTGACGCTCGCCCGCAGCGCTGCCTCGTCCACGCCGATGTCGTTCGCGAGCTCGGACAGGGTGTCGGCTCGGTGGAGGTAGTCCGGCGCCTCGCCTCCGGGGGTGATGCCGAAGATGCCGAACTTGTCCCAGTAGGTCTGGTCGAAGATCAGCCACGCCGTGGCGTTGGGCATGGTCCCGGTCTCGGGGTCGACCTCGCGCATGATGGCGCCGAACTGGTCGTAGGCCAGGGCCTCGTTGGCGAACCGCTCGCCCTTGCTGTTGACCATGATGCTGTGCGGGAGGGCGCGTTCGCCGAGGAACACGCGGCTCAGCGGCCGGCCTTCGAGCTCCTCGCCCGGCAGCTGCACTCCGGGCATCCACCACGCGTCCTGCATGCCGGTCAGGTCGGCACCGATCTCCTCCGCGAGCTGGACGGCGATGCCGTCGTGACCGTCGGGCGAGACCTGCACGCCGAAGGGCGCCTGGAGGTGGGTGGTGGTCAGCTCGGTCGAGCTCTCGAACCCGCCGCTGGCCAGGACGACACCGCGCGCAGCGCGCACGGTGTGCTCGACCCCGTCGGCGCGTACGACGACACCGCTCACCATGCTGTCGTCGGCGAGCAGTCGTACGGCAGGGGCCTCGACGCGAACGTCAACTCCGGCGCGCAGACCTGCTTCGAGCAGCGCTCCGACGAGGGCGGGGCCGGCGAGCCAGGCCTGGTCGATGCCCATGCCACCGAGCAGCCAGAACGGCAGGGGGTTCTTGGCCATGCCGGTGGTCAGGGCCGGACGGACGAACTTCGCGGCCTCGCCGAGCCCTTCGGGGGAGTACGGGCCGGGGAAGAGGGCGCGGCCGATGGAGGCTCCGTCGATGTCGGAGCGGTAATCGGGCCAGATGGTGGGGATCCAACCGAAGGCGGTGTGCTCCTCGATGTAGCGGGCGACGTGGGGGCCGGTCTCGAGAAACTTCTCGACGAGGGCGTGGTCGAGGACCTGGTCCCTGCCCTGGCCGTAGATGTAGCGCCGCGCTTGGTCGAGGTCGTCGCGGACCTTGAGCTGCTTGGTCGAGAAACCGTGGTTGGGGATCCACGCTGCTCCGGCGGAGATGCCGGTCGCGCCTCCGACGAGCTCGCGCGACTCCACGACCAGGACGCGCGCACCCTGCTTGGCAGCGGTGAGCGCTGCCATCAGACCGGCACCTCCCGATCCGACGACGACGACGTCCACCTCGTCCGGGATGCCCTTCTCGGACACCGTCCCGATGGAGCCGGTGAACTGGCTGGATGTGCTGGTCATGTTCTCCTCCTGTGGTGAAATGCCTACTTCTTGTCGGCCGCTACCAGTTCGCAGGTGCGTCACTGGCGGGAAAGGAGTCCTGCCCCCACGTGTCGACGATGTCCGACGCGGACGACTCGACGGCCGGGGCGGGGACGACGGGGGATGTGGTGGTCACGTCTGCTCCTTCGGTTGGCGGCTTCACCTGGCCCAACCACGAGAGTGGTTGGGCTAATCCAACCAAAATGGTGAGGCTAGTCTCACTACATGGAGCGCTCGAGGCAGGAACTGACAACAGACGCGGCATCCGCCCTCGAACGTGCGGTGCCCATGCTGGTGCGCTGGTTCACCCGCGGCGAGGTGAAGCGGTCGATGCTGGCCAACGTGGAGCCGTCACTGTCGTGGACCGACGCGTGGCTGCTGGGGCGCATCGCCGACACGGGTCCCGTACGGCTCTCCTCCCTCGCGGCTTGGCAGGAGGTGGACCGGTCCACCATGACCACCGAGGTACGGCGCCTCGAAAAGCTGGGTCTCGTCGAGAGGACCACCGACCCGTCGGACGGTCGGGCGGTCCTTCTGCGCGCCACCAGGGCGGGCACCGCCCGGCACCGGCAGACGAAGTCCACGGCACGGTCGGTCTACGAGTCCCTGCTCCAGGACTGGTCGCCGGAGGACCTCGCTGCCGCGGAGCGGGTCGCTCGGCGCCTCACCGCCGCCCTGGAACCCAGGTAGGCAGGTAGGCCGCTTCAAGACGAGGTCGTCGCCGGCGCTCGGGTGCGAGGCGCGCTTGCCCGACGACGTGTCAGCGACCTCGGGGTCGCGCTCTTCGTGCTCGCCGGTGAGGCGGCAGGTCGTGGGAGACTCCCGGCATGGAGACCGCGGCACCCTGGCTGCGCTGGACCCGCGCCGGGACAGTCGCGACGGTCGCGACCCTCCTGGCTGTCGGGGCACACGTCCAGGCGGGAGGTCCCGCCCCCTCGCTTCCGGTGCTGGCGTTCCTCGTCCTCGGCCTCACCGCGGCCAGCGCGACGCTCCTGGCCGGGCCGGCGTCCACCGTGCGCGTCGTGCTGCTGACGGCGGGCGGTCAGCTGGTCGCCCACCACGTCCTCACCGCAGCGTCTGCGCCCGCAGTGGATGGCTCGGCCACCGGAGGCAGGGGGGGCATGGCGGGCATGGCGGGACATCATGCCGGCCACGTGCTCGAGCACGGAGCGCCCGGCGCGGTGCCGGAAGTCGCCCCGCTGTTCCCGCACCTGCTGCCCGCTGATGCACGGATGATGGCCGCCCACCTCGCCGCGGCTGTCGTCGTCGGCCTGTGGCTCGCCGCAGGGGAGCGGGCTCTGTGGACCCTGCTCACGCACATCTGGCGCTCGCTCCGCCTCCCCGTCTCGACGGCACCGTCGACGCCGGTGCCCGGCCGCGCCCCGGCCCCGCAGCTGGCAGGGACCACGCTGGCCCGCATCGCGGCCGGCAGCGTCGTCCGACGCGGGCCACCGGCCATCCTCGCCATCTGACAAGTCCCACCCGCCACCCGGCTGGACGCGATCCCCGCGCACCGCCCCCGGGGTATCGGCGCGTTCCGTCCTGCCCGGCCCCACCGAGGGTGGCCCGGGCTCATCGAGGAGACCCATGACCCAGCTCGACGCCCGTCCACCGACCGACCCCGACGACCCCCGGCCCGCCCGCCGTACGACACCACGAACAGGGTCCCGGCCGGGTTCCGGCGGATGGTTCCGCGCGGTGTGGCGATGGCACTTCTTCGCCAGCATCGTCATCGTCCCGGTGCTGCTCGTGCTGGCCACCACCGGCCTCATCTACCTCTTCCGGTTCCAGCTCGAACCGCTGCTCCACCCCGACCTGCTGAAGGTCGAACAACGCGCCGGGATGGACTTCCAGCAGCCGTACAGCGCCCAGCTCGACGCGGCGCAGCGCGCCTACCCCGACGCCACCCTCACCTCGGTGGCCGAACCCCGCTCCGCCGAGCGGCCGACCGTCATCAACGCCGAGATGCCCGACGGGACGGTCCGTGAGATCTACGTCAACCCCTGGGGCGCCGAGGTGCTGGGCTCGATGAACCCGGACACCACCCTCAGCGGCTACGCCGTTCGGCTGCATGCCGACCTGATGTCCGGCGTCTGGGGCGACCGGCTCATGGAGCTCGGTGCGTGCTGGGCGCTGGTCAGCGCCCTCATGGGCTACTACCTGTTCTGGCGGGGACGACGCGCCCGCGCCCGGAAGCCCGCGTCCCTACGCTCCTGGCACGCCCGCATCGGCGCAGTGGCCGGCGTCGGCCTGCTCACCCTCCTCGTCTCCGGCCTCCCGTGGACCGGCTTCTGGGGAGCGCAGGTCCAGGAGCTCGCCACCAAGCAGGGCACCTCGATGTGGAGCCTCGACCACGGCGCCGAGTCAGACCCCGCATCCACGCTGGACGAGTCCCTGCCGCACAGCCACGCCGTGCCCTGGGGCGCCGGCAGGACCGAGGTCCCGCGCTCGGACGCAGAAGGGCACGAAGGAGCGGTCGCCAACGTCGACACCGCCATCGACGTCGCCGCCGGCGAAGGACTCAGGCACCCGATGACGGTCGCGCTCCCCGACGGCGAGGACGGCGTGTACTCCGCCATCGGCTACGCCTTCGACGCCCCGTCGGACGAGCGGACCGTGCACGTCGACCGCTTCGGCGGGCAGGTCGTCTCCACCTACGGGTACGACGACTACCCGCTCCTGGCGAAGGTCGTCTCCCAGGGAATCGGGTGGCACGAAGGCCGCTCGCTCGGCCTCGTCTCGTTCTGGGCAGCGGCCGCCATGTGCGCCCTCGTCATTGCTTCCTGTGTCACCGGGCCACTGATGTGGTGGCGACGGCGTCGCCGTGGCGCCGGACTGGGAGCCCCGCGCGGACGGATGCCGATCGCGGCGTCTCCGTGGCTGCTGGTGGGGCTGATCGCCCTCGGCGTCCTCCTGCCCTTCTTCGGCGTCACCCTGCTCGTCGTGCTCCTGCTCGACCAGCTCGTCGTACGTCGTGTCCCGTTCCTCGGCAGGTGGTTCAGCGCTCAGTAGCGGGACCGCGGGAGGCGGTGCCGGCGATGCGGAGGGCAGCCAACGCCGTGTGCGGGTCGGGAACCGTGACGGTGACCGTGCGGCCGTTGACCAGCTGGAGGCGCAGGGCCGGGCCTGTCCGCACGGTGCAGACGGTCCGTCCGGGGGTCCACCAGAAGCCGTAGCTCACGGCCCACCACGGAACGTCGACGACCGAGGCGTTCGCGATGGCGGCGAGGGGGTACTTCGCCCGTGGCCAGCCGAGGACCCCCCAGTGGATGCTGACGCCGTGGGGACCGCAGGAGGCGCGGACGTCGGAGGCGGTCACCACCTCGCCCAGGAGTCCCACGAGCGCGATCACGGTGAAGGCGACGACGGTCTCGGGGACCGATCCGCTGCTGGCGGCCAGGCCGATCAGGGGGACCAGCAGGAGTCCGCTGACGATCACGCTCGGCCAGTTGGTCGCGCGTCCGGTGTAGGCAGTCGTGCTCATGACAGCTCCTTGACGAGGGTGATGACGTCGGCCGAGTCCAGTCCGTAGCGCTTGGCGAGGTCGATGGCTTCCTGGACGGCGTGCCGGACCGGGGCGAGGTCGCCTGTCTCGGCGGTGGCTGCGATGCGCGCTCCGCGGCCGCGGCGGAACTCGAGGATCCCGGCCTCGCGGAGCTGTCGGTAGGCAGCCAGCACGGTGTTGCGGTCCACGGACAGCGCTTCTGCCAGCTCGGCCGCGGGGGGCAGCTGCTCGCCGACCGACAGCTCCCCGCTGTGCAGGCCGCGTACGACGCAGGCGGCCACCTGGTCCTGCAGCCGCTGCGTCGAGGAATGGTCCAACGTCCAGTGCATGGTGCTAATCGTACTAGCACTATTCAGGATTGCCTACCCCATGCCCGACGCAGGGACCTGCTCGGGCCCACCCGCCTCCGCACGGGGAGCAGGAAGCATCGTGATCACCAGGAAGGCGGCGACCACGGCCACCACGACCTGCGGGGTCACCGAGACGCCGTCGGCGCCGAGCAGCAGCGTCGCCAGGAGTGTCGAGGTGAGGGGAAGTCGCAGCATGGCGGTGCACATCGCGCCGATCCCCATGCCGATCGCCGGCGCCAGGGCCATCCCGGGCAGCTCGGAGACGGCGATGCCGAGGACGGCACCGATGAACATCGCCGGAAAGACCGGCCCGCCACGGAAGGCACTCAACGACAGTCCGTAGGCCAGGGTCTTGCAGGCAGCCAGGAGGACCAGGACCCCGGTCGAGTACGCGGTGGCGTGCTCCACCAGTGCGGGCATGGCGTCCTGGCCGGAGAACAGGACCTGCGTGAAGCTGTGGTCGGAGACGAGCTGGTAGACCATCGCGGTCGCGCCGATGGCCAGGCCGAGCACCGTCGTCACCAGCACCCGGTTGAGGTGCACCAGCGGTCGCAGCGACAGGCCGATCCAGCGGATGAGCCAGCCGAGCAGCGCGCAGGCGACGCCGATCGGCAGCGCCCACAGCATGGTGGCGACGGTCGGGTCCGTGGCCGGCGGCACGGACGTCAGTGCCAGTGAGAAGCTCCCGAGCCCGGTCCAGCTGTTCATGCCGACGAAGACCAGTGCGCCGACGCCGGACGCCAGCAGCCCCGGAAGTGCCACCAGGGTCAGCGTCGCGCCGCCGATGCCGGCCGCCTCCATGATCAGGAACGCGGCGAGCAGCGGTGACCCGAGCAGCGTGCTGATCGCGGCGAAGCTGCCGGCCGACGCCATGATCGTGAGCGCCATCGGGGGCGCGTCCTTCTTCGTGAGGTGCACGGTCAGCGCCGCGAGCCCGCCACCGATGGCGATCAGCGGTGCCTCGGGTCCGAGGACGGCGCCGAGGCTCAAGGTGGTGAAGGCGGCCAGGATGACGCCGGGGAGCTCCTTGGGTGTGGGCGGACCTCCACCTGCGTGGAAGCCGAAGGCGGGGGAGTGTCCGCCCGTGCCGGGCAGGTACCGGATGGTCAGCCCGGTCAGCAACCCACACACGGCCAACCAGGGCACCGGCCACCAGGCGGGCGCCCCGCCGTCGAGCACCGCGTCGGGCAGGTCGACGAACACGAGCTCCTGGACCTGGGCGACGAGCGCCAGGAAGCCGTAGGCGACGGCGGAGATGGGCACGCCCAGGGCCGCCGACAGCAGCAGGGCCGTCAGGTACGGTCGCGAACGAACGACCGCCGCGGGGTCCATGGTTGCCGTGTCACCCTCGGTGGCCATCGCCTCACTCCGTGCTGCTCGTGCTCGGGCGTCGTCAGCAGCCCGACGAGCAGGCGCGAGGCGCAGGCCCCAGGCTGGGGAAGAGCCCGCCGACCACGTACGTGGTGTGCCAGTAGGTCACGAACCGTGGCCCTGCGGCCTCATCCGCAGCGGGTGACTCCACGCGCCCCCGTCGCCCCTAGGGTCCGACAATCCTTTTCCCCCCGCGCGTAGGAGACCCCATGTCCAGACGGTTCTACCTAGCCGTGTCCGCGGCCGCAACAGCGGCCCTGATCGGTGCCATGACCAGCCCACCGGCGTACGCCGACCCGAACAACAACACGGTCCGCAAGCTGACGAAGGCCGTGACGGTGGACGGGGTGGTGGACCACCTGGAGGCGCTCCAGGACATCGCCGACGAGAACGGCGACCGGGCCGCGGGCCGCCCCGGCTACAAGGCGTCCGTCGACTACGTCGTCGAGCAGCTGAGGGCGGCCGGCTACACGCCGACGGTCCAGGAGTTCCCGTTCACCTACGCCGAGGAGTTCTCCGAGCTCGCGCGCATCACGCCGAGCCCCCGCGTGTTCGTGCAGGGGAGCGAGTTCCTCCGCAACACCTTCGACTCCGGGACCCCGGAGGGCACCGCGACCGGCACCCTCTTCGTCATCCCCGCCGCCGATGCGACCGACGGCTGCGAGGCCGGCGACTTCACCGGCATGGCGGCCGGCCAGGTTGCGCTGATCCAGCGTGGAGGGTGCGGGTTCGCCATCAAGGCGCTGGCCGCCCAGAACGCGGGTGCGGCAGGCGTGATCATCTACAACAACGCCGCCGGGATGATCAACATGATCGGCGACGCCACCGGGTTGAGGATCCCGGCGGTCTTCGCGAGCCAGGTCGCCGGCGAGAACCTCGCGACCACGCCCGGAGCGACCGTCCGGGTGAAGGTGGACTTCACGGCCGAGACCCGCACGGCGTACAACGTGCTGGCCGAGACCAGGACCGGCAACGACGACAACACGGTCATGGCCGGCGCCCACCTCGACAGCGTCCAGGACGGTGCGGGCATCAACGACAACGGATCCGGCAGCGCCGCACTCCTCGAGACCGCCATCCAGATGGCGAAGGTGAAGCCCACCAACACGGTGCGGTTCGCCTGGTGGGGTGCTGAGGAGGAAGGCCTTCTCGGCTCGGAGTACTACGTCGGCCAGCTGACCGACGCGCAGGCCGAGGACATCGCCCTCTACCTGAACTTCGACATGGTCGCCTCGCCCAACTACATGTTCGGTGTCTACGACGGGGACAACTCCGGCGGGACTGCGGCAGCCGGTTTCATCCCGGAGGGCAGCGCCCAGATCGAGGACGTCTTCGAGAAGTTCTACGCCGACCGCGGGGAGCCTTCGCAGGACAGCGAGTTCTCGGGGCGCTCCGACTACGGGCCGTTCATCGCGGTGGGCATCCCTGCCGGTGGCCTCTTCACCGGCGCGGAGGTGGCCAAGACGGCGGCCGAGGCGGCCCTGTACGGCGGCGTGGCGGGCGCGTCGTACGACCCGTGCTACCACCAGGCGTGCGACAACCTGACCGGGGCCGGGCAGAACACAGCGCTCTACGACCAGCTGCGCGCGGACTACACCCTCATCGGGAACATCAACGTGCACGCGCTGGACGTCAACTCCGACGCCATCGCCACCGCGGTGCTGACGTTCGCCTACGACACGTCCACGGTCAACGGCGCGCCGGGGCACCCGGGTCGGGGCCAGGTCAAGACCGATGGGTCCGAGCGGACCCTCGCCACGATCAGGGACCAGCGCACCCGCTGACGACGACGGACGGTGAGGGCGGGTCGCTCGTGCGGCCCGCCCTTGCCGTCCCCCGACGGCGCCCGGGCGGTCAGGCCGAGACCAGACCCGGCCCATCCACGGGGGCTGGTGCGTCGGCCCGGGCCCCGGTGCGCTCGGCGCCGATGCCGGCCGCCACGACGAGCAGGATGCCGACGACGGCGACGCCGTTGGGCACCTGGCTCAGCACGAGGAAGCCGATCACCAGGGCGAAGGCGGGCTCGAGGGCCATCAGCGTCCCGAAGGCGCCGGTGGTGAGCCGGCGCAGTGCGAGCAGCTCCAGGGCGAACGGCACGACGGGCAGCAGGATCGCCAGGCCCAGGCCGTACAGCAGGAGCTGGGGCGTGAGCTGTCCGACGACACCCGGACCCGCGACCAGGGTTGCGACGACCGCGGCGACGGGCATCGAGATCGCCAGGCCGCCCAGCCCGCTCACGGCGTCGCCGACGCGCTGGGTCAGCAGGATGTACGCCGCCCAGCACACGGCAGCGCCGAGCGCACAGGCCACGCCCACCGGGTCGGCCGCGCCGGTCCACGGCTGGGTCAGGAGGAGCACGCCGACGGCAGCCAGCGCCGCCCACCACCGTCCCACGCCGCGGCTGCGCCACACGGCGATCGTCAGGGGCCCGAGGAACTCGAGCGCGCTGGCGGTGCCGAGGGGGAGGCGTGCGACAGCCGCCATGAAGAGCAGGGTGACCCCTGCCGTGACCACGCCGAGCGCGGCACCCGACCACAGCGCCTCGCGCGAGTAGAACGACAGCCGGGGGCGGACGATGACCAGCAGGAGGATCCCCGCCCAGAAGAGCCGGATCCAGGCCGCGCCGGACGCACCCAGGTCGTCGATGAACCCGACGGAGGCGGCCAGGCCGAGCTGCACGCAGAGCATCGACGCCACAGCCATGGAGGCGCCTGCGCGAGCGCCGGAGGGGAGGGTGGTGGAAGCCATGTCCCCAGTAGACGGTGCTCGGATCGTTCGTGTCCACGTGACTTTGTTGGACGTTCTGTTCGTCGTGGCGACACAATGGCGACATGGACGTCCGCCGCCTCCGCATGCTGCTCGAGCTCTCCCGCCTCGGGTCGATGCACGAGGTCGCTGACGCGCTCGGGACGACGACGTCGAGCGTCTCGCAGGGCATCGCCGCGCTGGCCCGCGACGTGGGCAGCCCGCTGCTCGAGCCAGACGGCCGGCGGGTGCGGCTGACGCCGGCCGGGCGGCGGCTGGCCGACCACGCCGTCACGATCCTCGCCGCGGTGGAGGCCGCGCGCCTCGACCTCGACCCGACCGCGGAGCCGGCCGGGGTGGTGCGTGTCGCCGGGTTCGCCTCCGCGATCCGGCGGTCGCTGCTGCCGGCGATCGACGACCTGCGCTCGACCCACCCCCGCATCGAGGTGCGCATCCACGAGTACGAGCCGCTCGAGTCGCTCGACCTGCTGGCCCGCGACGACGTCGACCTCGCCCTCGTCTACGACTACGACCTCGCCCCGGCGGAGTGGCGCGACGACCACGTGGTCTCGCCGCTCTGGGACCTGGAGTGGGGGATCGGGGTGCCGACGGCCGACCGGCACCTGGAGCTCGCCGACCTCGCCGACCGCGACTGGATCGTGAACTCGCGCCACACCGCCGACGAGGACGCGTTGCGCACGCTGGCCTCGCGGGCCGGCTTCGTGCCGCACGTCGTGCACCGGATCGACTCGCTCGAGCTCGTCGACGACCTCGTGGTGGCCGGACGGGGGGTCGCCCTCCTGCCGCGGGGGCGGTCGTCGCGGCGCGGCGTGAGCGTCGTACGCCTGCGGGACCCGGAGGTGCGCCTGCGCGCCTACGCGGTGACCCGGCGCGGGCGGGGAGGCTGGCCGCCGCTGCAGGCGGTCACCGACCGGCTGGTCACCGGCTGAGCACGCTCAGCCCCGGAGCACCTTCGCCATGGGGCGACCCTTGGCGAGCTCGTCGACCAGCTTGTCGAGATAGCGGATCTGCCGCATGAGCGGATCCTCCACCTCCTGCACCTTGACGCCGCACACCGAGCCGGTGATCTGGTCGGAACGCGGATTGAGGTGCGCCGCGGCGAAGAACTCCTCGAACGTGGTGCCGTCGTCGAGGTGGGCCTGGAGCTGCGCGTCGTCGAAGCCGGTCAGCCACTCGATGACCTCGTCGACCTCCTCGCGGGTGCGCCCCTTGCGCTCCGCCTTGGCGACGTAGTGGGGATAGACCGAGGCCACGCTCGTGGTGAAGATCCGGTGCACGGTCCGAGGATAGGACGGACCGCCGACATCCGCCCCGGCGTGCGCCGGCTCAGCCCTTGTCGGTGTCGGCCGCCCGGCGCAGCGTCGCGGACTCGCTGGCCACGGCCTTGACCGTGGCCGGGTCCATCAGCGGCTCGGTGCCCGGCTGGTGCAGGTCGGTCTCGGTGGTGTCGGGGTTGATCCCCTCCCCGGCAGCAGGGATGCCCGACGGCGTGGTGATGTCGTCGGTGCCCGCTGCGTCGAGCTGCTCCACCTCGGCCTCGCTCAGCCCGAGGGCCGGAGCGAGGACGGCAGCCTGCTTGGACGGCGCCTTCTTCGCGGCGGCCTTCCTGGCGGGCGCCTTCCGGGCTGCAGTCTTCTTGGCGGGCGACTTCTTTGCGGCCGGCTTCGTCACGGCCGGGGTCGGGGCCGGGGCAGCTGACTGAGCGTCGGCGGTGGGCCGCTGCGCGCCCAGCACCGGGTCGACCTCGGTGGGGACGGGACGGTCGGTGGGCCACGGCGCCGACGGTGCCGGACCCGCGCCCGACACCTGCTCGATGACCCGCGCGACGACGCGGGCCGTCGTGCGCACCCCGGTCGTCGCGATGCCGACGGACGTCCCGATGACGGCTGCGGCGGCGTGGGCGGGGAGCGTGACGGCTCCGGAGACCAGGCGGATGGGGTTCACCAGCGATCCTCTCGTCGAAGTTCTAGAGCGCGTCAGTACCCCGTTCGGCGCCGTCCCAGACCGTGACCTGCGCCACGAGCTGCGGCACCCCCCACCCCGGGGGCGGGCTCGACGTGTGCGGCAACGGTCGCGGGGTACCGAGCGGCCATGACTGAGAACACCCGCCTCCGGTCCCGGTCCACCGCGTCCGGGACGCCCGTGCAGGCAGCGGCCACCCTCGTCGGTGTCGTGTTCCTGCTCGTCGGCGTGCTGGGGTTCATCCCCGGCATCACCACCGACCGCGGCAGCCTCGAGGCGGCCGGGCACGAGTCCCACGCCGAGCTGCTCGGCATCTTCCAGGTGTCGGTGCTGCACAACGTCGTGCACCTCCTCCTCGGCGCCGCCGGGGTCGCGCTGGCGCGGAGGCCGTCGAGCGGCCGGGCGTTCCTCGTCGGCGGTGGGGCGATCTACCTCGTGCTGTTCCTCTACGGGCTGGTCGTCGACAAGCACTCGCAGGCCAACTTCGTGCC
The DNA here is from genome assembly GCF_054049275.1 of Nocardioides sp. P5_E3. Lineage (NCBI taxonomy): Bacteria > Bacillati > Actinomycetota > Actinomycetes > Propionibacteriales > Nocardioidaceae > Nocardioides > Nocardioides sp. P5_E3. The sequence goes on along the minus strand of NZ_JBFUMR010000012.1, from coordinate 85,313 downwards.
GCTCGACCGGGCCGACGACTGGCTGCACCTCGTGCTGGGTGCGGGCATGATCGCCCTCGGCGTCGTGCTGGCCAAGCGGCCCGGAACCGTCTGACGGACCCGGTCCCGCCGCGCCGACTGGCGTCGGGCCCCCGCGCAGCGAAACCGGCCCGCCCCCGATGGGGGCGGGCCGGCTGTGCTGCGGGGTGGAACGGGGTCAGGACTGGGTCTGCGAGCGGACCTCGTCCACTCCCGACTGACCCTCGGACTTCACCTTGCCGGCGCTGTCGGAGGCGGTGTCCTTGACCTCCTGCGCGGCCTCGGCAGCCGTCGCCTTGACGCTGTCGGCGACGTCCTGCGCCACCGACTTCGCCTGGTCCACGACCGGCTGGCCGTGCTCCTTGGCGGCGTCGACCACGTGACCGGCAGCCACGGCCTCCTTCTCGGAGGCGGGGATCAGCGCCGCGACGATGACGCCGGCACCGAAGGCGACCAGGCCGGCCGCGAGCGGAGCGCCCTGCACCTTGTCCTGGGCGCCGCTGACGGCGCCAGAGGCCGTGTCCTTGACGGAGTCGACGGCCCCGCCGGCGGAACCCTTGGCAGATCCTGCGGTGCCGGATGCCGACGACTTCACGCCGTGGGCGGTGCCCATCACCTTGTCACGGACGCCGAGCACGCGGCTGCGGGCCGCCTGCTTGCGCCGCTCGACGATGGCGGTCGGGCTCACCCGGTCCTGCAGGGCGTCGACGTCGGCGGTCATCGACTGCCGCGTCTGCTCGATCTCTGACCTCAGTTCTTCTGTGCTTTGACCCATGCTGCGTCCTCCTTGAGTGTCTGCTGCGTCTCCGGCAGCTGCGGGTTTGCGTTCTTGAGCTCCTTGCGGCCCCTCGCCGCGAGGACGGCGCCGACGATCGCCCACAGGACGGTGACGATCAGGAACGCCAGCTCGACGGGCATCCAGTTGTCGAGCAGGTAGGCCAGGGCGAACGAGGCCAGGATGAGGGCGAGCAGGCCGGACACGCCGGCACCGCCGAGCATCCCGGCGCCCTTCCCGGCCTTGGTCGCCTCCTCCTTGAGCTCGGTACGTGCCAGCTCGAGCTCCTGCTTGACCAGCGTCGTCAGGTCGGTGCTCAGGTCGCCCACGATCTGCCCGAGGCTGCGCTCGTCCTCCACGCCGGCCACGTGCGAGCCCATCGGGCTCGTCGCGGTCGTCGCGGTCGTCGTGGGAAGGGGATCCACGCCCGGAGCCCCTGTCACGGGGTGTCCTGGGTGCGCGCGCCCGGGAGCCCGGACGAGGTGGAGTCGAAGCCGGACGGCATCGTCTGCGTCGCCGGGGTGTCGTACCCCGTCGTGCCCGGGCTGTCGGTGCTCGACTGGCCCGCGAGGGGCACTGCGCCGCCGGCCGTGCCCATCGGACCGGACTCGGCGAGCGACGCGGCGGCCGCACCGTCGGCGGTCGCGCGGAACATCCGCCCGGCCACGACGCCTGCGGCGAGCGCACCCACGAGGAACGTCCCGGGGCGTCGTCGCGCGAAGTCGCGGGCGTCGTCGAGGAGCTGTCCGGGGTCGCGGTTCTCGAGGTGGCTCCCGAAGGCCCGGACCCGGTCCGAGACCTCCTGGGCCAGGTCGGTCGCCAGGCCCTGCGACGGGCCCTGTCCCTGGGCCATCTGCTGCAGGTCGTCGCCCAGGGCCCGCAAGGTCTGCGACAGCTTGTCGCGGCCGGTGGTGGCCTGGTCGCTCAGCTGGCTGCTGACCTGCTGCTTCGCCTCGCCGACGACGTTGCGGGCCTGCTCGGCCGCGGTGCCGGCGACGTTGAGTGCCTCGTCCTTCGCTGTGCCGGCCACCTGCTTGCCCTGGTCGGCGGCGGTGGACGCGGTGTCCTTGGCCTTGTCGGTCGTGCTGGTGCCGTTGCTGCCCGAGTCGTAGCCGCTCGAGTCGTAGCCACCGGTGGCGGTGCCACTGGTGGCGGTGCCACTCGTGCCGCTGGTGCTCAGGGGGTCATTTCCGTAGGTCGTCATGCGTCCTCCTCGGAGTGGGGGTGGGTGGTGCCTGTGTCCGGATCCGCGTCCTGGTCGTGGTGGGATTGCTCGGTCATGGGCGCTCGGTACCCCCCGGTTCGCGCCCCAACTCCACCCGTGGGGAGGCAATTCACAGATGCATGTGAGCACCGGCGTCGGGGCACTGGGAGCGATGGCCGCCTTCCTCCAGCACTCCCCGCGCGAGCGGACCTACGACGACCTGACCGACGCCGAGGTCGAGGCCATCGGTCGCACCCTGGACGCCCTGCGCGAGGAGGTCCTCGCCGACCGCGGCGCCCGCGACGCCGCGTACATCCGACGCGTGATCGCCGTCCAGCGCTGCCTGGAGGTGGCGGGTCGGGTGGTCCTCCTCGGCAGCCGCAGCCGCACCGCGTGGTGGCTGGGAACGGCGTCGCTGACCCTGTCGAAGGTGCTCGACAACATGGAGATCGGGCACAACGTGCTCCACGGGCAGTGGGACTGGATGCGCGACCCGCGCATCCACTCCTCGACGTGGGAGTGGGACCACGCCTCGGCGCCCGAGCAGTGGCGACGCGCCCACAACGACCGGCACCACGTCAACACCAACGTGCTGGGCAAGGACAACGACCTCGGCTACGGCATCCTGCGCGTCGACGAGGCGCAGGAGTGGCAGCCGCGTTTCCTGGCCCAGCCGCTGTGGAACCTCGTCAACGCGTGCATCTTCGAGTACGGCATCGCGATGTACGACCTCGACCTCGGGGAGTCGCTCCGCTCCGGCGACGGCTTCTCGTCAGAACAGAAGGCGGAGATGCGTACGACGGCGCGACGGGCCGCACGCAGCGCGCTGCGCGACTACGTCCTGCACCCGCTGCTCTCGGCGCCCACCGGGTCGGCCCGCACCACCCTGACCGCCAACCTCGCCGCCAACCTGGCCCGCAACGTGTGGAGCCACTCGGTGATCATGTGCGGGCACTTCCCCGAGGGCGTCGAGACGTTCGAGGTGGCCGAGCTCGACGAGAACGAGACGCGCGGGCGGTGGTACGTCCGCCAGATGCTCGGCTCCGCCGATGTCTCGGGCCCGCCGCTGCTCCACGTGCTGTGCGGCAACCTCTCGCACCAGATCGAGCACCACCTCTTCCCGGACCTGCCCAGCAACCGCTACCGCGAGATCGCGGGACCCGTCCGTGAGCTCTTCGAGCGCCACGGGCTGTCCTACAACACCGCGCCGCTGTGGCGGCAGGTCGCCAGCGCCTGGAAGAAGGTCGTCCGGCTGTCGGTGCCGCCCCGGCGCTGACCCGACACCGGCCTGCGCATGAGGCGGTGTCCGGAGGGGCACCTGTGCGCATGACGAGCGGGATGCCGGCGGTGCCGTCGCACGTGCCGGGCGGTGAGTTCTCCGTCGGCGTGGAGGATGAGCTCCTGCTCGTCGACGACCGCAACGAGCTGCTGGGCGCCGCGGCCGCTCCGCTCGTGGAGGCGATGTCGCAGACCGTGCCCGGCGCCGGCGTCGTGACCGGGGAGATCTACGTCGACCAGGTCGAGCTCAACACCCCGGTGTGCAGGAGTGCCGAGGACGCCTGGCGATCACTGCGCGACCTCCGGGCCCTCGTCGACAAGGAGGGCGGACGGATCCTCGCCGCGGGGGTGCACCCGACCGCGTCCATGGGGGTCCCGCACATCGCCACGTCGCCGCGCTACGACCGCATCATCGACGAGTACGCCGGCCTGCTGCGCACGCCGACCGCGGCCCTGCAGGTCCACGTCGGGCTGCCCGACGCGCGCACGACGATGCTGGCCTACCGCGGGCTGCGCAACCGGCTGCCGCTCCTGCGTGCCCTTGCCGCGGGATCGCCGTACTGGCACGGGCTGGACTCGGGCCAGGCCACGTCCCGGGCAGCCATCATCCGCTCCTACCCCCGCACCACGATGCCGCCGCTGCTGCGGTCGTGGGACGACTACGTCGAGCGCACGGAGGCACTGATGGAGGCGGCCGAGGCGTCCGACCACACCTACGTGTGGTGGGAGATGCGTCCGCGACCACTGCTCGGCACCCTCGAGGTGCGGGTGATGGACGCCGTCCCGTCGCTGTCGACGGTCGCCGCGCTGACCGCCCTGGTGCAGGGCATCGCCCGCCGCGCCGTCGAGTCGCCCGACGAGGTCGACCTCGAGGACGACGTGCTGGCCGTCAACGACCACCGCGCGGCTCGCTACGGCCTCGACACGCGGGTCGTGGACGTCGACCGGTCGCTGCGGCCCCTGCGCGAGATCGCCGCCCGGGTGGTCGCGGAGGCGCGGACCGTGCTGGCCGCCGACCGGATGGAGGCGCCGCTCGACCCGCTCGACGCCGCGCTCGCCCGGGAGACCGAGCCGAACCGTCAGCGACGCGTCGTCGCAGCCGGTGGGATGCCGGCCCTCCTGGCCGACCTCGTCGCCCGCACCGCGGACCTGGACGGCTGAGCGGACGTGCGGACGATCAGCGCCGAACTGGCTCACTCGGAGCCGGAGTCCTCGGAGTCGTCCTCGACGACGACGACGCCGTAGTTCTCGTCGAGGCGTACGTCGACCGTGGTTCCGTCGGGCTTGGTCACCTCGACCTCGTAGGTCGCGCCGTTCTCGTTGTCGGTCTCGACGCTGTTGGCGGTGCCTCCGCCCGTGGCCTCGAGGGCCGCCTTGGTGGCGGCGTCGGCCTGCTCCTGCGTGTAGTGGTGGCTGGCGGGGCCGTCGTCACCGCCGTCTCCGGCCACTGCCACGCCGGCGACGACGGCGGCTCCTGCTGTCCCCAGCGCCAGGCCCGCTGCCCAGATCCGCTTGCGCATCTCGACTCCTCCATCACTCGTGTGCTCGTGCCTCCACTGTGCGCCAGAGGTGCTGAAGCGGCGCTGAACGGGCCCTTCAGCCCGCCTTCAGCCGGCGTACAGGTGGGGTGTGGGACTCTCGCACGGTGCGGGTCCTGGTGGTCGAAGACGACAAGCAGCTGGCCGCAGCCCTGCGTCGCGGACTGGAGGCGGAGGGGTACGCCGTCGACACCGCCCTCGACGGGCGAGAGGGTGCCTGGCTCGCCGGCGAGAACTCCTACGACACGATCGTGCTCGACGTGATGCTGCCGCACGTGTCGGGTGACGAGATCTGTGCGCGTCGTCGCGAGCAGGGCGACTGGACGCCGATCCTCATGCTGACCGCGCGTGCCGGTCCGGACCAGGAGGTGCGGGCCCTGGACGCGGGGGCGGACGACTTCCTCGCCAAGCCGTTCTCCCTGGCGGTGCTCCTCGCGCGGCTGCGGGCGCTCGTGCGACGGGGGAGTGGCGAGCGACCGACCGTGCTGGTGGTCGGCGACCTCGAGCTCGACCCGGCCGCACACCGCGTCTCGCGAGCGGGGACCAGCATCGACCTCACGCCGCGCCAGTTCTCCATGCTGGAGTTCCTCATGCGGCGCTCCGACGAGGTCGTGTCCAAGGCCACGATCCTCGACCACGTGTGGGACTTCGCCTTCGAGGGTGACCCCAACATCGTCGAGGTGTACGCGCGCCACCTGCGCCAGCGGATCGACCACCCGTTCGGCAGGGCGAGCCTCGAGACGGTGCGGCTGGTGGGCTACCGGGTGGTCGACGACAGGTGAGTCGCCTGGACACCCTCTCCCTGCGGAGCCGTACGACGTCCACAGCGGTCGTGATCGTCGCCGTGCTCCTGGGCGCGGGTGCCTGGGTGCTCCTGACGACGCTGGACCGGCAGCTGGTCGCTGCCACCGACCGTGCCTCCCAGACCACCGCGCACGACCTGGTCGCGATGGTGCAGACGGACCGGTTGCCAGACGTGCTGACCCAGGTGGGCGACGACGGGGTCGCCCAGGTCTTCGCGGCGGACGGCACGGTGCTCGCCGCCTCCGCCAACATCACCGGCCGCGGACCCATCACGCAACCGGCCGGCCCCGCGGCGCGGCAGCGCACGTTCGACGGCCCGGACGACCAGGAGACGGAGACCTACCGGGCGTGGGTCGTGCCGGGCGCCTCCCCTGGTGGCGACGTGACCGTCGTGGTCGGCAGCAGCCTCGAGGCGGCGCACGAGGCCTCCCGGCGCCTGCGCACGCTGCTGCTCCTCGGCGTGCCGCTGGCCGTGCTCCTGCTCGGCGCCGTGGTGTGGGTGCTGGTCGGGCGCGCCCTCGGCCGACTCGACCGCATCCGTGCCGAGGTCGACGCCATCGGCCCCCATCAGCTCGACCGGAGGCTGGTCGTGACCGGACCGCGCGACGAGGTCAGGCGGCTCGCCGCGACGATGAACCGGATGCTGGACAGGGTCGAGTCGGCCGTGACCAGGCAGCGCCGGCTCGTCGCCGACGTCTCCCACGACCTCCAGAGTCCGTTGGCGACGCAGCGCCTGTCCCTCGAGGTGGCCCTGCGCGAGCCGGGGGCGGTCGATGCCGACGAGCTCCGGTCGGGTGTGCTCGGTCCGGCGCAGGCGATGGAGCGGCTCGTCGACGACCTGCTCGTCCTCGCGGCGGCCGACGAGCACGCACCTGCGGCCATGAGCAGCGTGGACCTCGACAGCCTCGTGCTCGAGGAGGCGGAGCGTGCCCGCGGCCACAGCCGCGTGAGCATCGACACTGCGCGCGTCTCGGCGGGCCCGATCCGCGCCAACCCCTCGGAGATCAGGCGCGCGGTCCGCAACCTCATCGACAACGCCGTCGCCTATGCGTCGTCCGGCGTCGAGCTGGCCGTGGTGACCACCGGGCACGAGGTCGTGCTCGACGTGCTCGACGACGGCCCCGGCATCCCCGCCGGCGAGCGCGAGCGCATCTTCGACCGGTTCCACCGAGGAGACAGGTCACGGAGCGCCGGGGTGTCCGGCAGCGGCCTGGGCCTGTCCATCGCCCGGACCGCGGCCGAGCGTGCCGGCGGGCGGCTCGACCTCGTCGAGGGCTCGGAGGGAGCGCACTTCCAGATGGTGCTCCCGGTCCTGCCCCTCGAGTGAGACAGCATCGTGAGCGCGATGCCGGCGACGTCAGCGGTGTCCCGGAGCGTCCCCGCATCGCGGACCCGGCTCGCGCAGCAGCCACCAGCCGGCGGTCCACGCGGCGGCCCCGGCGACGAGCTCCACGTGGAGGTCGACGATCGCCAGGGTGATCATCGTGGTCACCGCGACCGAGCTGAACCCGTCGAGCGCCATCAGCTGCTGACCGACTCGCTCGACGTGGCCACCGCGGCGCGACGCCGTGCGTCGAGCGCGGAGGAGCGACGGGAGAGGCGCTGGTCGAGCAGGTGGGCGGCCTCGGTGGTGCGCCCGGCCATCGCCAGGGCGTGCACGAGGGTGTCCTCGACGACCTCGCGCTGCGCCCGGCTCCCGCCCAGCGGGGCCATCGTGCCGACGACGGCTGTCAACGTCGCGGCGGCGGCGTTCCAGCGCTCCTCGACGACCTGGACGAGGCCGGTGCACAGGGGAGCCACGACGTCGCGGAAGACGCGGTCGTCGCTCCGCTCTGCGTGGGCCGTCAGCTCGGTCAGCGCGGAGGCGTCGCCGTCGGCGGCGAGCAGGACGGCGCTGTGCATCGCGGCGAACGGCGTCGGGGGTGCGGTCAGCCACTCGGCCGGCGCCTGCGCCCGCACCTCGGCGACGGGCAGGTCGTCGGTCCACGCGCCGGTCACCCGGCCGCGCCAGAGCAGCGACCCGCTGTCGACCACGACCCTGCTGCCGCTGACGACCGACGGATCGAGCTCGCGGGCGAAGCGGCGGCGTACGGCCTCGACGTCGTCCTGCATCAGCTCGTGGAGAGCGGCGTGCCAGGAGAAGTGGGAGCGGTGGTTGGCCTCGGGCCCCCGGGAGCGGAGCCACTCGTCGAGCCACGCCAGCCCGGTCGTGTGGTCGCCGGTCTCGTAGTAGACGTGGGCCCGCGCGTGGACGGCGTGGCCCGAGGCGGGCTCGACCGAGAGGGCGTAGGAGGAGAGGTCCTCGGCCTCGGCCCAGCGCTCCTGGTCCTGGCGGACGAACGCCAGCTGGCCGGCGTACCACCAGTCGTCGCCGTAGGAGCGGCCGAGCGACTCGACGAGCTCGGCGGTCTGGGTGCCGCTGGTCAGGCCGCCGAAGGCGACGGTCGGCACGGCGACGCTGACGGCGAGGGCGTCGCGCGGGAAGAGGCGTACGTGCCGGAGCAGGGCCGCGGCGCCCGTGGCCTCGTCGGTGCGCAGCCGGGTGGTGACGGCGTCGAGGAAGGAGGACTCGCGGTCGTCGAGGTGGCGGTCGGCAGCGGCCCGGTGGGCGGCGCGCAGCGATGCGCGCCAGTGGGTGTTGGCTCCCCACTCGTGCCCGAGCAGCGCGAGGGCGGCGTGGGCCTGCACGAAGCCCTCGTCGGCGGCGACCGCGTCGGCGAGGCCCTCCTCGACGCCGTCCTGGAGGCGCAGCAGCCGGCCGAGCGCTGCGTTGTAGCGCTCGGCGGCGTCCTGGCTGGTGGAGAGCGTGAGGCCGTATGGGTCGACCGGGCGGCGTCGGGCCTCGCCGTGCAGCGACCGGCTCACGATGCGCGCCACGTCGTAGGCCTGCTCGCGGATCTCCGGCATCGCCGTCGACTCCCACAGGTTGCCGCGGCGCAGCGAGCCGACGGCGAGGAAGGGGAGCGTGTCGGGCAGGGTGCCGAGGATGCGACCGTCGTCGGCCGTGTCGATGCCCAGGCCGGCCGGGCCGGGACGGACCAGGCCCGACTGGGCCAGGCGGGTGAGCAGCGGGTCGGCGGCGATGGAGCCGACCGGACCGGTGCAGTTGACCACCGCCGCGACGCGCAGGGTCGTCCCGTCGTCGAGGGTGACGTGGAGGGCGGACCGGTCGGCGCGCACGGCGGCGAGGGTGCCGCGGTGGCGCACGAGCCTGCCCTCCGCCGCGACCGCGTCGAGGCGTCGCGAGGTGGCCGGCGCCATCCGGTGCCGGTGCACGTCCCACGAGCGGGCGTCCTCGGCGATGAAGCGTCGCTTGTCGGCCTCCGACAGCCCTCGCCACAGCTGGGAGGTGACGGGACGCAGCCCGTCGATCGCGGCCCGCCAGTCGCCGGTGCTCGCGACGGTCTCCGCCACGTGTGCGGTGAGGGTGGACCGGAGCGTGTCGAGGTCCTGGGTCCGGGTGATGCCGGGCGGCGGTGGCACCGGGGGAGTCGTGGGCAGCACGTGGGGCTGCGGCACCGCGTCGGTGCGCGAGACCACGTGGATGGTGCGGTCGGGCCGGTCGGCGCTGATCGCGAGGTCGACCATGGTCAGGCCCGAGCCCAGCATCAGCACGTCGCCGACCTCGGGGATCGCCTGCGTCCATGGGTCGGCGACCAGGCGGGCGTCGGCCGCGAGCTCGGGCGGTGCCCACCCGGTGCCTGGGCTGCTGCTGGTGGCCAGCACGACCGCCCGCGCCTCGAGCTGCTCGCCGTCGGAGAGCTCGACGACGAACCCGTCGCCGGACCGGCTGACGTCGGCGACCTCCGCGTGGCGGCGTACGAGCCGGGCGTTGCCGGGGAACTCGGTCGCGGTGGTCAGCAGGCCCTCGATGTAGCGGCCGAACGCCGCGCGCGGTGCGAAGTCGTGGGGCTGGAACTTCGGGTCGTGGTGGTTGCGCAGCCAGCGGAGGAAGTGCTCGGGGTCGCGCGGGAACGCGCTCATGCCCGAGGCCGGGACGTTGAGGAGGTGGCGCTCGTCCGTCGTGGAGTAGGCCTGGCCGCGGCCGGTGCTCGGCGCCGGGTCGACCAGCTCGACGCGGAAGCGCGAGGAGAGCGCCGTCACCAGGTGGGTGGCCACCAGGGTGCCGCCGGCACCGGCTCCCACCACGACGACCCGACAGTCACCCTCGTTCGTCTCCACGCCAGCTCCTCCTTTAGTCCACTGAGTTACTGCACAAACGGTATCAGCGAAGCGCTCCCGGACCGAGTCGGGGGAGCGGCGGGCGAGTCGCGGCGCACGGCGGTCACACCTCCCGACGCATGACGACGCGCGGGAACCCCGCCGAGGTGGCCTCGGTGGTCGCGGCCATCTCGAAGCCGGCGTCCTCGAACAGCTTGCGGGTGCCGACGTAGGCCATCGTCAGGTCGACCTTCCGGCCCTCGTTGTGCACCGGGTAGCCCTCGACGACCGGTGCGCCGCGCTGCGCGGCGTAGGCCACCGCGCCGTCGAGGAGCACGTGGGAGATGCCGCGGCCCCGGTGCCCGGGGCGGACCCGGACGCACCACACCGACCACGCGGGCTGGTCGTCGACGTGCGGGATCTTCGTGGACCGGGCGAAGGGCAGGTCCGCTCGCGGCGCGACGGCCGCCCACCCGACGACCTCCGTGCCGTCGTAGGCGAGCACGCCCGGCTTGGTGCGCTTGCGCGTCAACGCCTCGACGTGTGCCCCGCGGTCTGGCCCGGCCAGCTCGCGGTTGTCCTTCGCCGGGATGCGGTGGCTCAGGCACCAGCACACGTTGGACGTCGGGTTCTTCGGGCCGACCATCGTGCGCACGTCGTCGAACCGCGCGTGCGTCGCCGGGTGGACGACGAACCCGCCGGAGCTCACCAGGGGCGTGCTGGCCATGCCGTCACGGTAGACCCAGCGGGTTGAATGGGGGCATGGACGCTGCTGCACCGACGATGCGCAAGATCGGCCTGCTCGGCGGGATGAGCTGGGAGAGCTCCGCGCTCTACTACGAGATCCTCAACGAGGCGGTGCGCAAGCGTCTCGGTGGCTACCACTCGGCGCGGGTGCTGATGTCCTCCGTCGACTTCGCCGAGGTCGAGGCCATGCAGGCCGCGGGGGAGTGGGAGGCCGCCGGCCGGCTCCTCGCCGCCGAGGCCGTTGCGCTCGAGGCGGCCGGCGCGGAGTGCGTGGTGCTCTGCACCAACACGATGCACAAGGTCGCCGACGCGATCGAGGCCGCGACGGGTGTGCCGCTGATCCACATCGCCGACGTGACAGCTGCGGCCGTCCGCGGCGCTGGGCTCTCGCGGGTCGCGCTGCTCGGCACGAGGTTCACCATGGAGCAGGCCTTCCTGCGCGACCGGCTCGCCACCCACGGCGTCGAGGTGCTCGTCCCGCCCGGCGAGGACCGCGAGCTCGTGCACGAGGTGATCTACGGCGAGCTCGTCCACGGCGTCGTGCGCGACGACTCGCGGGCGGCCTATGTCGACGTGGTGGAGCGGCTGGTCGCCGACGGCGCCGAGGGGGTCGTCCTCGGGTGCACCGAGATCGAGCTGCTGCTCGGCCCCGACGACGTCGAGGTGCCCGTCTTCGCCACCACCCGCCTGCACGCGCTGGCGGCGGTGGACTTCGCCCTCAGCTGAGGAGCGTCTCGCGCACGACCAGGTCGAGCCAGTCGTCGAGCCGGCCGAGCTGGTCGGTGCGGCCGAACAGCGGCCGCTTCCCGGGTGGCGGCAGGTAGCCCACGGCATCCATGACGAGCCAGTGTGCATCGGCGTCGGTGCTGCTGGCTGCGGCGTAGCGGCGCAGGAAGTACTGCGCCGGGCCGGTGCCGTGTGCCAGCGCGAGGTTGGACGCCGCGTGGGCCGCGTCGAGCCACGCCGGTCCGGTCGAGGTCTCCACCCAGTCGACCACCCCGGTGACCGCGTCGCCCGACCACAGCAGGTTGCGGTGGCCGAAGTCGCGGTGCAGGAGCGTCGGCTCGTACGCCGGTGCGGGGCCGGCCAGCACCTCGAAGGCACGCCGCCACGAGTCCGGGTGCCGGGACCACGTCGGGACCACCCACTTCTCCTCCCACGCCCAGGACTGGAAGGTGCGGAACGGCTCGGCTGGACGCTGCGCGTGGATCGTCACCAGCAGGTCGGCCATCGCCTGCAGCCGGTGCTCGCCCAGCGCCTCGTCCTCCTCGAGCGGTGCACCGGGGAGCCGGGACATGAGGTGCGCGGCGGCACCCGCGACCGCCCCCTCGGCGTCGAGCGCAACGCTGGTCGGGGCCGGGACGGGCGTCCCCGCCATCGCCAGCTGCGCCTCCCGCTCGCGGGTCGTCAGCTCGGCGCCGTGCGTGCGCCACGGCTCGACCGTCATCAGCCGCAGCACGGACTCGGCGCCGCCGTCGTGCCGGAGGACGAGCATCGTCGACGTCAGGCCGCCGTCGAGGGCGTCGTACGACGTGACCGGCGACCCGAGGGCGGAGCYCGCCCAGGCGAGGGCGGCGGCGATGTCGACGTCTGGATCCGGCACGCGGCGACGGTAGCGGGCTCAGCCGCACGTGTCCGGGTGTCGTCAGCCCTGCGCGGGCCAGAGCGAGTGGTAGGCGTTGATCGCCGGCTGCCCGCCGAGGTGGGCGTAGAGCACGTGCGAGTCGCGGGGGATGTCGCCCTCGGTGACGAGGTCGATGAGGCCGGCGAGCGACTTCCCCTCGTAGACCGGGTCGGTGATCATCGCCTCGAGCTGCGCGCCGAGCGCCATCGCCTCCATGGTCGAGTCGACCGGCAGGCCGTAGAGCTCGCCGGCCCAGCCGTCGAGCACGGTGATCTCGTCGTCGCGCAGGTCGCGGCCCAGCTCGATCAGCTCCGCGGTGTGCCGGGCGATGCGCGCCACCTGGTCGCGGGTCTTCTCGAGCGTCGCGCTGGCGTCGATGCCGAGCACGCGGCGGCGTACGCCGGTGAGGTCCTCGAGCGCCGCGAAGCCGGCGATCATCCCCGCGTGGGTCGAGCCGGTGACCGTGCAGACCACGATCGTGTCGAAGGTGATGCCGAGGACCTTCTCCTGCTCGGCCACCTCGAAGGCCCAGTTGGCGAAGCCGAGGCCGCCGAGCCGGTGCTCGCTGGCACCCGCCGGGATGGCGTACGGCGTGCCGCCGGCCTCCTCGACCTCGCGGATCGCGTCCTTCCATGAGTCGCGGATGCCGATGTCGAAGCCGTGCGGGTCGAGGCGGGAGTCGGCGCCCATCATCCGGCTGAGCAGGATGTTGCCCACCTGGGTGTTGGTCGGGTCGTCCCACGGCACCCACTTCTCCTGCACGAGCCGGCACTTCAGGCCGAGGTGGGCGGCGACGGCGGCCACCTGGCGGGTGTGGTTGGACTGGAAGCCGCCGATGGAGACGAGCGTGTCGGCGCCGCTGGCCAGCACGTCGGGGACGATGTACTCGAGCTTGCGGACCTTGTTGCCACCGAAGGCGAGACCGCTGTTGACGTCCTCGCGCTTGGCCCACACCTGGGCGCCGCCGCCCTTCGCCGCGAGGTGGTCGGAGAGCCGCTTCAGGTGGTGGACGGGCGAGGGGCCGAAGGTGAGCGGGTGGCGCTCGAACTGCTCGAGGTTCATGAGATCTCCTGCTGGTCGGTCTGGGCCGGTTGGTCGGGGTCGGGGATGAGGTCGGCGAGGTTCTGCCAGGTGCGGAAGGCGACGTCGGCGGCGGCCTGAGCGTCGCGGCCGGCGCACGCCTCGACGAGGCGCTCGTGCAGCGCCACCGACTGCTCCCCGGCGTGGGAGGCGAAGCGGCGGCGCTCGAGGCGGCGTACGACGGGGCCGAGCTGGTCGAGGACGGTGGCGAGGGCCCGGTTGCCCGAGACCTCGACCGCGACCCGGTGGAAGTCGTCGTCGGCGGTCAGCGCCGCGTCGGTGTCGTGGGCCTCGATCGCGGCGGCGAAGCGGTGGTTGGCGGCACGCATCCGCTCGACGTCGTCGTCGGTGAGCCGCGCGACCGCCTCCGCGACCGCGAGGCGGTGCATGGCGACGACGACGGCATGGGCCTCGCGCACCTCGGCCAGGTCGATCTCCGCGACCACGGTCGAGCGGCCGGGCGCCGACCGCACGAGCCCGGTCTCGCCGAGCCGCAGCAGCGCCTCGCGCACCGGCGTACGGCTCACGCCGAGCCAGGTGGCGAGCTCGGTGTCGCGCACCACCTCGCCCGGCGCGAGGGTGCCGTCGACGATCGCGTCGCGCAGCCGGTCGTGCACCGAGTCGCGCAGCAGCACCGTGCGGAGTGGGGCGGGGGAGTCCGGAACCGGCATGCAATATATTGCACATCGCGGCAGTCGTCAGGTCAAGTGGTAGTCCAGTGGCAGGTGGCGGTCGGGAACGCGCTCGGACAGCCGTCCGCGACTGGACTACCCGGCCGGGGCTGGTTGGGCCCACCCGGTTCGGGCAGGGTGGGCGGGTGCTCACTGTCATCGTCGCGCTGACCGCCAACACGATCCTGGCGATCCTCAAGAGCATCGTCGCCGTCGCCACGGGCTCGGCGTCGATGGTGGCCGAGGCGGCCCACTCCTGGGCCGACGCCGGCAACGAGGTCTTCCTCGTGGTGGCGGAGCGCCGGTCCGAGAAGCCGGCCGACGACGGACACCCGCTGGGCTACGGCCGGGAGGCGTACGTCTGGTCCATGATCGCGGCCTTCGGTCTCTTCGGTGTGGGCGCCGCGGTGTCGGTGTGGCACGGCATCCAGTCGCTGACGGCGGAGGAGGTGGAAGCCGACTACCTGTGGGCCTACCTCGTCCTCGGCGCGGCCTTCGTCCTGGAGAGCATCTCGTTCTTCCAGGCCCGGCGGGAGGTACGACGGGGCGCGCGCAAGGCCGACGTGAGCCGAGTCACGTTCCTGGACAAGACGTCCAACCCCACGCTGCGTGCGGTCTACTTCGAGGACGCGGCGGCCCTGGTCGGCATCGCGATCGCGGTCACCGGCCTCGCCCTGCACCAGGCCACCCACCAGCCGGTCTGGGACGCCATCGGGTCGATCCTCGTCGGCCTGCTGCTCGGCTGGGTGGCGATCTACCTCCTGCGCCGCAACATGGCCTTCCTCGTCGGCCAGGTCGCCGACCCGCGCATCTACGACACGGTGCTCGGCTGGCTGCGCGAGCGGCCCGAGGTGCAGACGGTCAACACGCTGCACCTCGAGTACGTCGGCCCGGAGCGGCTCTTCCTCGTCGGGTCGGTCGACCTCGTCGGCGACGACGTGGAGAGCGCGGCCGCCGAGGAGCTGCAACGCCTCGAGGACCACCTCGAGGAGCGGCCCGAGATCGCGCGGGCCGTCCTCTCGCTGGCCGCGCCGGGGCGCCCGCCGAGCGTCGGCCACGTCTACGGGAACAACGCCGATGGTTGAGCGTTGAACCAGTCATGAAGAAGATCGGGTTCCTGAACTTCGGCCACTGGACCGACTCGCCGCAGTCCGCGGTCCGGACGGCGTCCGACACGCTCCTGCAGTCCATCGACCTCGCCGTCGCCGCCGAGGAGCTCGGTGCCGACGGTGCGTACTTCCGGGTGCACCACTTCGCCCGGCAGCTCGCCTCGCCGTTCCCGCTGCTCGCCGCCGTCGGCGCGCGCACCAGCCGGATCGAGATCGGCACCGGCGTGATCGACATGCGCTACGAGAACCCGCTCTACATGGCCGAGGACGCCGGGTCGGCCGACCTCATCGCCGGCGGCCGGCTGCAGCTCGGCATCAGCCGGGGATCACCGGAGCAGGTGATCGAGGGCTGGCGCTACTTCGGCTACGCCCCCGCCGAGGGTGAGGACCAGGCCGACATGGCCCGACGCCACACCGAGGTGCTGCTGCAGGTGCTGGAGGGGGAGGGGTTCGCCCAGCCCAACCCGCGCCCGATGTTCCCCAACCCGCCCGGCCTGCTGCGCATCGAGCCGCACTCCGAGGGCCTGCGCGACCGGATCTGGTGGGGTGCTGCCTCCGACGCCACTGCCCGCTGGGCCGCCGAGAAGGGCATGCACCTGATGAGCTCGACGCTCAAGGCCGACGAGACGGGCGAGCCGTTCCACGTCCAGCAGCGCAAGCAGATCGAGGTCTTCCGCGAGGCGTGGCGCGAGGCCGGGCACGAGGCCGAGCCCCGCGTGTCGGTGAGCCGTTCGATCATGCCGATCACCACCGACCTCGACCGGATGTACTTCGGGCACGAGGGCACCAGCTCCGACCAGTTCGGCCAGATCGAGGCCAACCTGCGCGCGGTCTTCGGCAAGACGTACGCCGCCGAGCCCGACGTGCTGGTCAAGGAGCTCGCGGAGGACGAGGCCGTCGCCACGGCCGACACCCTGGTCCTCACCGTGCCCAACCAGCTCGGCGTGGACTACAACGCCCACATCCTCGAGACCGTGCTCACCGACGTGGCGCCCGCCCTCGGCTGGCGCTGACCCCCACCCCCTCACACGAAGGAACTGAGCTCATGGCACGCATCACCGTCCTCGGCGGCAACGGATACGTAGGCGCGGCGGTCGTCGCGGAGGCGCGCAAGCGCGGGCACGAGGTGACGGCCGTGAGTCGTACGGCACCGTCCTCGCCGGTCGCCGGCGCCGACTACGTCGAGGGCTCGGTGCTCGACGCCGACGTCCTCGAGCGCACCACCGCCGGCCGTGACGTCGTCCTCGTCGCGCTGTCACCGCGCGGCGACATGGCCGGCAAGGTCGAGGGCGTCGTCGAGCAGCTCATCGCACGCCTGGCCGGCACGTCGACGCGCCTCGGCTACGTCGGCGGCGCGTCGTCCCTGCTCGCCGAGGAGGGCGGACCGCGCCTGTGGGACGTCACCAAGGACCACGTCCCCGACGACGTGAAGCCCGAGGTGCAGACCGGTCTCGACACGTTCGCGCTGTGCCAGGAGAGCCCGGAGTCGCTCGACTGGTTCTACGTCAGCCCGCCTGCGGACTTCGGGTCGTGGCTCGGCACGGAGTCGAAGGGTGCCTACGTCCTCGGCGGCGACGTGCTGCTGCGCGACGCCGACGGTGCGTCGACGATCTCGGCCGACGACCTCGCGCTGGCGATCCTCGACGAGATCGAGACGCCGACGCATCACCGGAGCCGGTTCACCGCGATCAGCTGACGCACAGCCAGGCAGGACTCAGGGGGCGGCCGCCCGCAGCTTCTCGAGCAGCGGGCCGGCCGCCTCGCTGATGAACCGGTCCTGGCCCTCGTCGCCGACCTGCACGAGGGCGACGTCGGTGAACCCGGCCTCCCAGTAGGCCGAGACTGCCTCGACGACCTTGTCGAGGTCGGGTCCGCACGGGATGGACTCGGCGACGTCCTCGGGCCGGACGTACGTCGTCGCGCCGGAGAAGCCGGCGGGGGTGGGCAGGTCGGCGTTGACCGACCAGCCGCCACCGAACCAGCGGAACTGCTCGTGCGCCCGCACGACCGCGGCGTCCTCGTCGGGGTCCCAGCAGATCGGGATCTGGCCCACTGCGCGCGCGTCCCGGCCGATGCGCGGGGCGCCGTCGACGCCGTTCCAGGACTCGATGATGTCGGCCTCGGGCTCGGTGGCCACGAGGTGGTCGGCCAGCGGGGCGAACCGCTCGATCGCGCGCTTGCCGCCGACGGCGACCCCGATGTCGACGCCCTCCTCGGGCAGGTCCCAGATGCGGGCGGAGTCGACCTGGAAGAAGTCGCCGCGATGGTCGACGAGCTCACCGGTGTGCAGCGCCCGGATGACCTCGATCGCCTCGGCGAGCATGTCCTGCCGCTCGGCGATCGCGGGCCAACCCTCGCCCACGACGTGCTCGTTGAGGTTCTCGCCGCTGCCGAGGCCGAGGGTGAACCGACCCTCGGCGAGGATCTGCAGCGTCGCGGCCTTCTGCGCGACCACGGCCGGGTGGTAGCGCAGCGTCGGGCACGTCACGTAGGTCATCAGGCCCACGCGCTCGGTCGCCTGCGCCACGGCACCCAGCGTCGTCCAGGCGTACGGCGCGTGCCCCTGCTCGGTGAGCCACGGCGAGAAGTGGTCGCTCATCACCTCGAAGTCGAAGCCGGCCTGCTCGGCGGCGACGGCGTACGACACCAGCTCCCGCGGGCCGCTCTGCTCGGTCATCAGGGTGTATCCGAAGCGCGTCATCACTCGACCGTAGCCAGCCGGATCGGCACGCCCACCACCCGGCGAGGTGAGGTGTCCCTGGGGGTGCACTGGTTGTGTGGAAGGTCCCCGACGACGCAGGAGGTTGCTCATGAGCGGCACGGACGGCACGGACGAGAAGAGCAAGGACCAGCAGGACGGGCAGGTCTCGGAGATGGTGCCGGACGCCCCCGAGCCGATCAGCTCGGGCGACTCGGTCGCCGGCCAGCCGGACCCGCACCCCGRCGGGGTCGACGAAGGCGCCCAGGGTCCCGACGCGATCCCGGACGACCCCACCGGCAAGCACCCCCACCAGCCCTGAGGCGCGAGCACTCAAGGACGCCATCGGCGCCTCGCAGGCGGTGCTGTTCGTGACGCCGGAGTACAACCGCTCGATCCCGGGTGCCCTGAAGAACGCGATCGACTGGGCGTCGCGGCCGTGGGGCCAGAACTCCTTCGACCACATGCCGGCGGCGGTGATCGGCGCGTCCATCGGCTCGATCGGCACCGCGGTCGCACAGCAGAGCCTCCGCGCCGTGCTCAGCTTCTGCAACGCACGCCAGATGACCGCGCCGGAGGCCTACATCTGGCTCGAGGAGGGCGCGATCTCCGACGACGGCACGGTCAACGACGAGTCGCTGCGCCAGGTCCTCACCGAGTTCATGCAGGAGTTCCGCACCCACACCGAGCGGGTGCTGACCGTCCTGCCGCGCTCCACCTGACCGCATTCGCCCGGCTCCGGTAGAAACGACGACATGAGACCAGTGATTGTCGTCGTGGGTGCCGGGCCGGGCGTGAGCGGGTCGGTCGCGCGCCGCTTCGCCGACGAGGGCTACGACGTGGGGCTCCTCGGCCAGGACCAGCAGGTGCTCGACCAGCTGGTGACGGATCTCGGCGCCCGCGGTGCGACCGTCGGCCACGCGTGCGTCGACGTCACCGACGAGCAGGCGGCGCGCGACGCCGTACGCCGCTTCGGTGAGCACACCGGGCGCATCGACGTCCTGCACTTCAACCCGAGCGCCTACCGCGAGAAGGACCCGCTGACCCTCACGGTCGCCGAGCTGGTCGAGGACGTCGCGCTCGGGGTGGGCGCCCTGCTGACCGCCGTGCAGGCAGCGCGGCCCTTCATGTCCGCCGGCGGGCGGATCAGCGTCACCGGCAGCATGGCGGCCGACGAGCCGTCGGAACGCGCCGCGTCGCTGGGGGTGCAGAAGGCGGGCGTGCGCAACCTCGTCCACAGCATCGACCAGACGCTGGCCGGCGAGGGGATCCGCGCCGTCTCCGTCACCGTGCGCGGGGCGCTGGCGCGCGAGGGTGCGTTCACCCCCGACCGGGTCGCCGACGCGATCTGGGACGCGGTCGCGACCGACGACGCCGACTGGCGCAGCGAGGTGCCCTACAGCGGCTGACCGGCTCAGTCCGACATCGGCTTCTGGAGGTTGAGCACCACGACCGCGACCGCGATCAGCGGCACCACCAGGGTCCACCCCGTCGCCAGGACGCCCATCATGCTGCCCACGCAGATGAGGGTGCGCCCGACGTTGGGGTGACGGGAGGAGACGGCCATGCCCGAGAGCACCAGCGCGCCGCCGGCGACCAGCGAGCCCAACCAGAACCACAGCCCTCCGTCACCGGACGTCACGGCGCGGACGGACTCCGCGATGCCCGCAGCGACGTACAGCAGACCGAGTCCCAGCGTCAGCCAGAACCTGAGGCGGGGTCGGTCCATGGATCAGCGTAGGGCTGGCGACGGCCCTCCTGCCCCGTGATCCAGACCAGTGCCGGTCAGTGCATCCACGGACGCCGAACCAGTCGCGCGACGCCAAACGTGCGTCAGCGCTTGCGGCCCACCAGCAGGTAGGCGAGCGGGCCGACCGGCTGCACCGACAGCGCCGGCGCCCACAGGAGCTTGGGTCCGCGCACGAGCTCGGCGGGGCGCTGCTTGAGGTCCTTGGCGCACCAGGCGGTGACGGCGACCTCGACGATCCCGGCCACGGCGACGATCTTCTTCTGCGTGGGCGTCATGTCGCCCCAGGACTTCTTCTGTGCCATGACCGCAACCTACCGGGAGGGCGCCGGACCCTCACGCACCACCGAAGCCGCTGAGCAGCAGCCAGAAGACGACCACTCCCACGGCCGCGGCCAGCAGGCCCCACCACGCACCGGTCATCGCCCGGCGCCCGGTGGTCGCGTCCTCGCGGGCCAGCCCGGGAAGCGCGATCGTCACCGCGGCGCCGATCGCCGCCATCGCCACGAGCTGCACCGGGACGATCCAGTTCTCCGTGCCCTCGCCGTCGAGGACGGACGCCGCCGCCGGCAGGCTGACGATGCCGAGGACGAGCAGGACGACGATCCCGACGACGCGCTGGGCGGCTCTGGTCATGGCGTGCTCAGGCCTCCTTGGCGACCAGCGTCAGCACGTCGTACGTCGCGACCGGCTCGTCGTCCTGGTTGGTCACCAGCGCGTCCCAGCGGACCTCGCCGTAGTCGGCCGAGGAGCGCGGGGTGATCTGCTTGACCGTCAGCGTCACGCGGATCGAGTCACCGGCCTTGACCGGGGTCAGGAAGCGGAGGTTGTCCACGCCGAAGTTGGCGAGCACCGGGCCAGGAGCGGGGTCGACGAACAGCCCGGCCGCCATCGACACGATGAGGTAGCCGTGGGCGACGATCCCGCCGAAGAGCGGGTTCTGCGCGGCAGCCTCGGGGTCGGTGTGGGCATAGAAGGTGTCGCCGGTGAAGTCGGAGAAGTGGTCGATGTCCGCGCGTGAGATCACCCGCGACTCCGAGGCGATCGTGTCGCCGACCCTCAGCGTCGCGAGCGAGTGGCGGAAGGGGTGCTCGGGCGTCTCGTTGCGCCGCGAGCCGCGCGTCCAGCGGCCGGTGATCGCGGTCAGCATGTCGGGGGAGGCCTGGATCGCGGAGCGCTGCATGTGGTGGAGCACGCCGCGTACGCCGCCGAGCTCCTCGCCGCCGCCGGCGCGACCGGGGCCGCCGTGCACGAGCATCGGCAGGGGAGAGCCGTGGCCCGTCGACTCGGGTGCGTCGTCGCGGTCGAGCACGAGGATCCGTCCGTGCCACGGCGCGAGGCCGAGCACCAGGGTGCGGGCGACCTCCGGGTCGTGGGTGACGACCGAGCCGACCAGCGAGCCCTTGCCGCGCGCGGCGAGCGTGACCGCCTCGTCGAGGCTGTCGTACGACATCACGGTCGACACCGGTCCGAAGGGCTCCACGTCGTGGGGCTCGACCGCGCCGGCGCGGGCCTTGAGCAGGACGGGCGACATGAACGCGCCGCGCTCGCCGTCACCGGCGAACCCGGTGGTCGCGGCCGGGTCGCCGAGGACGACCTCGGCCGAGGAGCGCAGGGCCTCGACGGCCTTGCGGACCTCCTCGCGCTGCCCGAGCGAGGCGAGCGGGCCCATCCGCACGGACTCGTCGCCGGGATCGCCGACCGTGATCGTCGCGAGCTTCGCTGCGATCGCGTCGGTCATCTCGTCGGCCACCGCCGACGGCACGATGACGCGACGGATGGCCGTGCACTTCTGTCCCGCCTTGGCGGTCATCTCGGTGACGACGCCCTTGACGAACAGGTCCCACTCCGGGTCGCTCGACGTGACGTCGGGCCCGAGCACCGAGCAGTTGAGCGAGTCGGCCTCGACCTGGAGCTGGACGCCGCCGTGGAGCACCGATGGGTGCTGGCGCAGGATCCCAGCGGTGTGCGCGGAGCCGGTGAAGGCCACCGAGTCCTGGACGCCGAGGTGGTCGAGCAGGTCGCCCGCCGATCCGGCGAGCAGCTGGAGCGAGCCCTCCGGCAGGATCCCCGACTCGACGATGCGGCGCACCACGAGCTCGGTCAGGTAGGCCGTCTGGCTGGCGGGCTTCACGATCGTCGGGAGGCCGGCGATGAAGGCCGGCGCGAGCTTCTCGAGCATGCCCCAGACGGGGAAGTTGAAGGCGTTGATCTGCACGGCGACGCCGGGTCGCGAGGTGTAGACGTGCTGGCCGAGGAAGACGCCGGTGCGGCCGAGCTGCTCGAGGTCGCCGTCGCACGCCACGTGGGCGTTGGGCAGCTCGCGGCGGCCCTTGGAGGAATAGCTGAACACCGTGCCGAAGCCGCCGTCGATGTCGATCATCGAGTCGCGTCGGGTCGCGCCGGTGGCCAGCGACAGCTCGTAGAACTCGTCCTTGAGCCCGGTCAGGTGCGTGGCCAGCTCCTTGAGGAGCAGCGCGCGCTCGTGGAACGTCAGCTCGCGGATCGCCGGTCCGCCGACCGTGCGCGCGTGGTGGGCCATCGCGCCGAGGTCGAGGCCGGCGCTGGAGATCCGCGCGACCTCCTCGCCGGTGGCCGCGTCCAGGAGTGGGTGGCCCTCGGTGGAGGCGGCGTACCACCGTCCGGCGGCGTAGCTCTCGAGCAGTCGGGTCACGGGGGTCTCCCTCGGATCGGGGTGCGGTTCGTCAGGGCAGCCGGTGTTTGCGCGCCGGAGTGACTGGTGACACACTAATAGCAGACCGATCGGTCAGTAAATGCGGTCGAAACCCCCACGTCGCCCCTGCCGGAGGACGGATGACACTCACCGAGACGCCCACCGAGCGTGACCTCGAGGCCGGGTTCGAGGCCACGGTCGCGCGCAACGAGCGGATCGAGCCGCGCGACTGGATGCCGGAGGGCTATCGCAAGACCCTCGTGCGCCAGATCGCCCAGCACGCCCACAGCGAGATCATCGGCATGCAGCCCGAGGGCAACTGGATCGGCCGCGCGCCGAGCCTGCGGCGCAAGGCCATCCTGCTCGCCAAGGTGCAGGACGAGGCCGGCCACGGGCTCTACCTCTACTCGGCCGCCGAGACCCTCGGCGTCTCCCGTCTCGAGCTCACCGAGCTGCTGATCGCGGGCAGGCAGAAGTACTCCTCGATCTTCAACTACCCGACGCTGTCCTACGCCGACGTCGGCACGATCGGCTGGCTCGTCGACGGCGCCGCCATCTGCAACCAGGTGCCGCTGTGCCGCACCTCCTACGGTCCCTACGGCCGCGCAATGATCCGCGTCTGCAAGGAGGAGTCGTTCCACCAGCGCCAGGGCTACGAGCTGCTCGCGACGATGATGCGCGGCACCGAGGAGCAGCGCGCGATGGTGCAGGAGTCGGTCGACCGGTTCTGGTGGCCGGCGCTGATGATGTTCGGCCCGCCCGACGACGCCTCGCCCAACACCGCCCAGTCGATGGCGTGGGGCATCAAGCGCCACACCAACGACGAGCTGCGGCAGAAGTTCGTCGACATGTCCGTGCCGCAGGCCGAGGCCCTCGGCGTCACCCTCCCCGACCCGGAGCTGCGCTGGAACGAGGAGCGTGGCCACCACGACTTCGGCCAGCCCGACTGGGACGAGTTCATGGAGGGCGTGAAGGGCAACGGTCCCTGCAACGCCCAGCGGATGGCCCACCGTCGCCGCGCCCACGAGGACGGCGCCTGGGTGCGCGAGGCCGCGACGGCGTACGCCGCCAAGCAGGTGTCGGCATGAGCGAGCTCAGCGCCGAGGGCGGCCACGGTGCCGTACCCCTGAAGGATGTACCGACGGGAGAGGGCGTCACGTCGCCCGAGCCCGAGTGGCCGCTCTACGAGGTCTTCGTCCGTGGCAAGCGCGGGCTCAACCACGTCCATGTCGGGTCGCTCCACGCCGCCGACGACCGGATGGCCCTGCTCCACGCACGCGACGTCTACACCCGTCGCAACGAGGGCGTGAGCATCTGGGTGGTGCGCGCCGACGCGATCACCGCCTCGAGCCCCGACGAGAAGGACCCGATGTTCGCCCCGAGCGGCGACAAGGTCTACCGCCACCCGACCTTCTACGACATCCCCGACAACGTCCCGCATATGTGATGAACGAACACATCCACACCTCTCCCGAGGACGAGCACGACAACGCCTACGCCGGCCTGCTCGTCAACGACGCCCACTGGGCCTTCGGCACCGACTTCGAGGACCCGCTCGCGGGCGTCGACACGACGATCCCGGAGGGCGTCGACGCGCCGACCCTGGCGGCGTACGCCCTGATGCTGGGCGACGACGCGCTCGTGATGTCGCACCGGATCTCGGAATGGACGAGCAACGCGCCCGACCTCGAGGACGACATCGCGCTGTCCAACATCGCGCTCGACCTGCTCGGCCAGGCACGGCTGCTGCTCGCCCGTGCCGCGAAGGCGGACGAGTCGGTCGTGCCGGTGCTGCCCGAGGGCTCGCCGGCGCCGCCGGAGGACGCGATCGCGTACTTCCGTGAGGCCCACCAGTTCCGCAACGTGCGGCTCACCGAGCTCGTCAACGGCGACTTCGCCGACGCGATCGTGCGGGTGCTGCTGTTCTCGGTCTGGCGGCTCGCGACCTTCGAGCGCCTCCGCGCCAGCCGCGACCACGTGCTGGCTGCTGTCGCGACCAAGGGCGTCAAGGAGCTGGCCTACCACCGCGACTACTCGGCGCGGTGGTTCGTCACCCTCGCCCAGGGCACCGACGAGTCCCGCCGCCGGCTGCTGGTCGCGCTCGACGCACTCTGGCCGCTGTGGCCCGAGCTGTTCGACACCCACCCGGTCGAGGCGGCCGCTGCGAGGTCCGGCGTCGGCGTCGACCCCGCCGCGGTCCGCGAGGCCGCCGAGGGCGTGCTCGACCAGGTGCTCGAAGCAGCAGGCGTGCCCCGCCCCGAGGCGCCCCGACGTGCCGGGGTGCTGGGCCGCACCGGCCGCGACGGGATGCACGGCGAGGCGCTCGGGCGGATGCTGGCCGAGATGCAGTCCGTGGCCCGTGCCCACCCGATGGGTCAGTGGTGAGTGGAGTGAGGCTGATGAGTCGTACGACGGAGCGCGCGCGTCGCGTCGCTGAGCGGGTCACCGACCCCGAGCTGCCCATGCTCACCCTGGTCGACCTCGGCGTGCTGCGCGACGTCGACGTGGTCGGTGACTCCCACGTGGTCGTCGACATCACGCCGACCTACTCGGGCTGCCCGGCGATGGCGACGATGCGCGACGACCTGGTGCGCGAGCTGCAGGGGGCCGGCTTCGACCGCGTCGAGGTGCGCGTCAGCCTCGACCCGGCCTGGACCACCGACTGGATCACCCCGCAGGGTCGCGCCGCGCTCGCGGCAGCCGGCATCTCCCCGCCCGGCCCGGCGCCCTCGACGTCCGGGCCGATCCCGTTGACGCTCCAGCCGACCGCGCGCCAGGTCCGCTGCCCGCAGTGCGACTCGCCCGCGACCGAGCTGGTCTCGGAGTTCGGCTCGACGGCCTGCAAGGCGCAGTACCGCTGCACCTCCTGCCTCGAGCCCTTTGACCACGTGAAGGAGATCTGAGCCGTGGCGCCCAGTCCCAGCCAGACCTTCCACCACCTGACGGTGCGCGACGTCGAGCCCCTGACCGACGACTCCGCCGCCGTCACCTTCGACGTGCCCGACGACCTGCGCGAGCTGTTCGCCTTCGAGCCGGGGGAGTCGCTGACGTTGCGTCGCGTCGTCGACGGCGTCGAGCACCGCCGCTCCTACTCCATCTGCGCGCCCGCCGGCGGTGCGCCGCGCATCGGTGTCCGCGAGATCCCCGGCGGGATGTTCTCGTCGTGGCTCATCCGCGAGGTCGGCCCGGGGGAGCCCGTCGAGGTGGCCCCGCCCACGGGCAGCTTCCGCGCCGACCCGGCGAGCCCGGGCCGCCACCTGTGCATCGCCGCCGGCTCCGGCATCACGCCGATGGTCTCGATCGCGGCCTCCGTCCTCGCCAACCCGGCCAGCACCGTCACGCTGCTCTACGGCAACCGCGAGACGACCTCGGTCATGTTCGCCGAGGAGCTCAGCGACCTGAAGAACCTCCACGGGCCGCGCTTCGACCTCGTCCACGTGCTGTCCCGCGAGCCCCGCGACGTCGAGCTGTTCTCCGGCCGCCTCGACGCCGACCGGCTCCGGCGGCTGCTGCCGCTGAAGGTGCACCTCGCCTCGGTCGACCACGTCTGGCTGTGCGGGCCGCACGGCCTCATCGAGGACGCACGCACCGTCCTCGCCGAGCTCGGCGTGCCGAAGGAGAAGGTGCACTTCGAGCTGTTCTAC
Organism: Nocardioides sp. P5_E3; assembly: GCF_054049275.1. Lineage (NCBI taxonomy): Bacteria > Bacillati > Actinomycetota > Actinomycetes > Propionibacteriales > Nocardioidaceae > Nocardioides > Nocardioides sp. P5_E3. The sequence continues at coordinate 59,541 of NZ_JBFUMR010000012.1, read as the reverse complement.
GTCGACGAGCCGCCGCCGGAGCTGCGTCACGCCGACCGGGTGGTCGAGGGCGTGACCAGCGACGTGACGGTCGTGCTCGACGGACGTACGACGACCACGCCGATGCCGCGCGACGCGACCGTGCTCGACTCGGCCCAGGCCGTGCGCAGCGACCTGCCGTTCGCGTGCAAGGGCGGCGTCTGCGGCACGTGCCGGGCGAAGGTCGTCGACGGCGAGGTCGAGATGGTGCGCAACTACGCCCTCGAGCCCGAGGAGGTCGAGCAGCAGTTCGTGCTGACCTGCCAGACCTTCCCGGTCAGCGACGCCGTCACCGTCGACTTCGATGCCTGACGCCGCACCGCTCGACGCGACGTCGGAGCAGGCCCGCGCGATGTGGGCCGCCGATGCCGCCAGCGCCGCGCTCGGGATGCGGCTCGTCGAGCTCGGCCCGGGCGAGGCGCGGGTGTCGATGGTCGTGCGAGCCGACATGGTCAACGGCCACGACCTGTGCCACGGCGGCCTCATCGCGAGCCTCGCCGACTCGGCGTTCGCGCTGGCCTGCAACTCCCGCGGACCCGTGACCGTCGCCGCTGGCTTCGAGGTCGACTTCCTCGAGCCCGCCCGGCTGGGCCAGGTGCTCGACGCCCACGCGCGCGAGGTGGCGCTGCGCGGCCGCAGCGGCCTGTACGACGTCACCGTGCGGGTCGAGGACACGGTCGTGGCCGAGTTCCGCGGCCGCAGCCGCTCGTTGGTTCCCCGCACCTGACCGGACCGCGCGTCGGGGCACTTCCCGCGCTCGTCGTTCAGCTCTACCGTGGGACGGGTCCGTGCGTGCCGGGAGGTCGGTCATGAAGGTCCGGTGGTTGTTGTCGTCGCTGGTGGCACTCGTGCTCGCCGTGCCGCTCGTCCTGGCGCTGGGTCCTGCGTCCTCCGGCGCCGAGCGGGCGTCGTCCGCACCCACGACACCGGTGCTCGTCGCCGTGCGGGCGGCCCATCGCGACGGCGTCGACCGGGTCGTCTTCGAGTTCAGGGGCGGCCTGCCCGCGAAGCGTGAGGTCGACTACGTCGACCGGCTGTTCGCCGACGGCTCCGGCCGCCGCGTCCGCGTCGCCGGCCAGGCGCTGCTCCGGGTGCGCTTCGAGCGCGCCCAGGCGCACACCGACGACGGCTCGCCGACCGCGGCGCCTCGCCGCGTCGCGTACGCCCTGCCCAACGTGATGACCGCCGTCCGGGCGGGCGACTTCGAGGCGGTCACGACGTACGGCCTCGGGCTGGCGAGGCGCACGCCCGTCCGCGTCACGACGTTGCAGGCGCCGCCGCGGGTGGTCGTCGAGGTGGGCGCCGGGTTCGCCACCGTGCAGCGCAAGGTGTGGTTCCTCGACCGGGACCGGTTCGTCGAGGACCAGGAGCCGTTCTTCGTCGCCGTCCGTCGCCCGGTGGTCCCCGGCGCACCCGCCACGGGGCTGATGGACCGCCTCTTCGCCGGCCCGCTGGCGGCGGAGCGGTCGCGCGGCCTGCGGCTGCTGCGCTCCGGCACCACCGGGTACGACGACCTCACGGTCGCCGGCGGCACGGCCGACCTGCGGCTCACGGGCCGCTGCCGCAGCGGCGGCGCCACGGTGAGCATCGCCGGCGAGGTGCTGCCGACCCTCGAGCAGCTGCCGACCGTCGACCGCGTCGTGCTGCGCGACGCGGCCGGGAGCACGCTCGACCCCGACGGGCCGGGTGACTCGACCCCCGCCTGCCTCGAGCCCTGAGTGGACAGGGCCGTCAGGCGCGGTGTCGGACCAGGCCGTCGAAGGCGAGCGTGGTGATGGTGTCGGCGAGCGCGTCGACGTCGCTGCCGTCGCGGAGCCACTCCGTCATCGAGTTGACCATCCCGAACAGCAGCCGGCTGGCGAGCAGCGGGTCGATGTCGGCGCGGATGGCGCCGGTGTCGGCGGCCTCGCGCACCATCTCGGCGAGCCGGTGGTCGATGTCGCGGCGGCGGGCGAGGGCGTTCTGCTCCGCGGGGGTGTTGCCGCGGACGCGCAGCAGCAGGGTGACGGCGGGCAGGTGCTCCGCCAGCACGACGACGCTGCTGCGCACGGCGGCGCGCAGCCGCTCCTCGGGCGTGTGGGACGTGTCGGCGTGCACGGTGTCGAGCGCGGTCGTCAGCTCGTCGAGCGCCTCGTCCAGCGCCCGCTCGAGCAGGTGCTCCTTGCTCGGCACGTGGTGGTAGATCGCCGACTTCGTCAGCCCGAGCTCGCGAGCCAGGTCGCCCATGCTCGCGGCGTCGTAGCCTTGCCGGTTGAAGAGCTCGATCGCGACGCGCAGGACCGTCTGCTGGTCGTGGCCGGGCCGGCCCCGTCGTACGGGCTCTGACATGGATGAACGTTCTCACGACCCACCACGCGCGACCGGAGGACCACACCGTGATCGACCTGACTCCCCAGCCCGGCGACCTGGACCCGATCGAGACCGCCCCTGTCGAGGAGCTGCGCGCGCTGCAGCTCGAGCGGCTCCAGTGGTCGGTGCGGCACGCTTACGACCACGTCACGCACTACCGCCGCGCCTTCGACGAGGCCGGCGTCTCACCCGACGACGTACGGTCGCTGGAGGACCTGGCGAGGCTGCCGTTCACCACCAAGGCCACGCTGCGCGACAACTACCCCTTCGGCATGTTCGCGGTCCCGCGCGAGGACGTCGTACGCCTGCACGCCTCCAGCGGGACGACCGGCAAGCCGACCGTCGTCGGCTACACGCGCGACGACCTCGCGATGTGGGCCGACGTGGTGGCGCGGTCGATCCGGGCCGCGGGCGGGCGGCGCGGGATGGTGCTGCACAACGCCTACGGCTACGGGCTCTTCACCGGCGGCCTGGGCGCGCACGCCGGGGCCGAGCGGCTCGGGTGCACGGTCGTGCCGGTCTCCGGCGGCATGACGCAGCGCCAGGTGCAGCTGATCCGGGACTTCGAGCCCGACATCATCATGGTGACGCCGTCCTACATGCTCTCGATCCTCGACGAGCTCGAGGCGCAGGGCGTCGACCCGCGCTCGACCTCGCTCAAGGTCGGCATCTTCGGCGCCGAGCCGTGGACCAACGACATGCGCCGCGAGATGGAGCAGCGCACCGACATGCACGCGGTCGACATCTACGGCCTGTCCGAGGTGATCGGCCCCGGCGTGGCGAGCGAGTGCGTCGAGACCAAGGACGGCCTGCACGTGTGGGAGGACCACTTCTACCCCGAGGTCATCGACCCCGTGACCGGCGAGGTGCTGCCAGACGGCGAGGAGGGCGAGCTGGTCTTCACCACCCTCACCAAGCAGGCGATGCCGGTGATCCGCTACCGCACCCGCGACCTGACCCGGCTGCTGCCCGGCACCGCGCGCAGCATGCGCCGGATGGAGAAGATCACCGGTCGCACCGACGACATGATCATCCTGCGCGGGGTCAACCTCTTCCCCACGCAGATCGAGGAGATCGTGCTCGGGATCCCGACCCTGTCCCCGCACTTCCAGTGCCACCTCGACCGCAGCGGCAACCTCGACACGCTGACGGTCCGCGTCGAGCGACGCGACGCCACGACCGACGCGGAGGCAGCCGCCGCGCAGACCGAGCTGGCGCAGCGGATCAAGGCGTCCATCGGAGTCAGCGTCGGGGTCGACGTCGTCGACGTGGCGTCGATCGAGCGCTCGGTCGGCAAGATGCGGCGGATCGTCGACCACCGCGCGGCGCGCTGACCGGGGATATTTACCGGCAACGGGCCGGCGGGGGCTACAGTGGTCGCAGCGTTTCAGACGCCGTGCCGCTGTGATCACCCCCGATCCGCCGGACACCGCGCACCTGGCGCCCGCTCCACACCTCCACGCCGTGGCGTGCAGGCAGAGCCGCACGGGCTCGCCTGCTCCACGACGCGTACCCCAGTCCGGGAGGACCACCTTGGCCCAGCGCCAGCGTCAACGCGGCAGCCGCCGCACCCCTGCGCACGCCCGCCACAAGGACAACGAGGGCATCGTCCCCGTCCTTGCCCGGGCCGTGCGTGAGCTCGAGTCGGCCGTCCAGCGTGGCCCGCTCGCCCCCGGGCAGCGGGTGCGCTTCCAGGTGGTCGCGCTGCTGGTGCGCGAGCACCGCACCGACGTCCGCGCCTCGACCGAGCTGACCGACGCCCAGAAGGCCGACGAGCTCAAGCGCCTCGACGGCATCGCGACGATCCTCGCCAAGACCGCGACCCGCGACCCCTCTCTCTTCGGCCTGCTCTCCGAGGAGTCCGTCGTCACCGACTCCGCCCGCGACCTGCGCCTGGAGATGCTGCGCAAGGCGGGCGTCGAGGTCGCCCCCGAGGAGCCGAAGCCCGACGACGAGGCCGGCCCGGGGCTCGGCGAGCGCCGCGTCGTGCCGCAGTCCGTCCTCCAGCACCAGCTGGCCAACCCGTTCCTCGTCCCCGACTTCGGCATCGGCCGCGAGCGCCGCAGCGTCCACGGCCGGCTGTCGTCGTGGGAGCTGCTCGGCCCCCTGTTCCGCTCCTTCGAGCTCGGCGGCTCCTCCTCGTGCATGGACCTGCCGGAGGCCACCTCGCTCAACGCCCCCGGCAAGCTCGAGCTGATGCCGCACCAGGCGCGCATGATCGCCGCCGCGGCCGAGGGGCACCGCACCTTCCTCCTGGCCGACGAGCCCGGCCTCGGCAAGACCGCACAGGCGCTGCTCGCCGCGCAGGCCGCCGACGCCTACCCGCTGCTCGTCGTGTGCCCCAACGTCGTCAAGACCAACTGGGCCCGCGAGACCGAGCGCTGGACGCCCCGCCGCCGCGCCACCGTGATCCACGGTGACGGCGGCCAGGTCGACGCCTTCGCCGACGTCATCATCGTCAACTACGAGATCCTCGACCGGCACGCCGGCTGGCTGGGCTCGTTCGGCTTCCGCAGCATGGTGGTCGACGAGGCCCACTTCATCAAGAACAAGACGTCGCAGCGCTCGCGCCACGTGCTCGAGCTCTCCGAGCGGCTCCGCGCCCGGACCGCCCGCCCGCTGCTGATGGCGCTGACCGGCACCCCGCTGATCAACGACATCGAGGACTTCCGCGCGATCTGGCAGTTCCTCGGCTGGGTCGACGACACCAAGCCGCTGGCGCGGCTGATGGAGTCGCTGGAGGAGACCGACCTGACCCCCGCGGACCACGCGTTCTACCCCGCGGCGCGCAAGGCCGTCATCGACATGGGCATCGTGCGGCGTCGCAAGGTCGACGTCGCCGAGGACATCCCGGCCCGCCGCATCGCCGACATCCCGGTCGAGCTCGACGACGAGGACACCCGCTCGATCCGGGCGGCCGAGGAGGACCTCGCCCGGCGCCTGGTCCAGCGCTACAAGGCCGCGCTGGAGACCCGTCGTACGGGCTCCGTCGTCGACGGTGTCGACCACGAGCTCGTGCGCCGCGTCGCGACGTGGGAGCGCGAGGAGATGGACCAGGGCACGGGCGGCGAGAACGTCTTCTCGATGTTCCGCCGCATCGGCCGCGCCAAGGCCGGTCTGTCCGCCGACTACGCTGCCCAGCTCGCGCGCAACGTCGGCAAGGTGGTCTTCTTCGCCCGCCACGTCGACGTCATGGACATCGCCGAGGACACCTTCACCCGCCGCGGCCTCAAGCACACCTCGATCCGTGGCGACCAGACCCCGCGCGCCCGCGAGCGCGCGATCGAGTCGTTCGTCAACGACCCCGACGTCCAGGTCATCGTCTGCTCGCTGGCCGCCGCCGGCGTCGGCGTGAACCTGCAGGTCGCGTCCAACGTCGTGCTCTCGGAGCTGTCGTGGACCGACGCCGAGCAGACCCAGGCGATCGACCGCGTGCACCGCATCGGCCAGAGCGACCCGGTGACCGCGTGGCGCATCATCGCCGCGCAGACCATCGACACCCGCATCGCCGAGCTGATCGACTCCAAGGCCGGCCTCGCCGCCCGCGCCCTCGACGGCTCGGACGAGGAGGTCGGGTCCTCGGCCAACATCCAGACCGAGGCCCTGGTCGCCCTGCTCACCGACGCGCTGGAGCGCGAGCTCGGCTGATCAGGGACAACGGCCCTTGTCCGAGCGGGTCGGCTCCGGTAGGTCTTGAGTCATGAGTGAGGACCGCGAGACGTATCTCGACATGTCCATCGACGACGAGGACCAGCTCCAGCCCGGTGACACGCTGGACGACGGCGACCTGGAAGACGTGCTCGACCGGGGCTACTCGCCGCCCGACCGCCCCCCGAAGGGCTACGAGGACTACCCGACCGAGGCGGAGACGCGCCAGGGCGAGTCGCTCGACGAGCGGCTGGCCGAGGAGGAGCCCGACGTCGATCCCTATGCCGAGGACGACCGGGACGACGACCGCGAGGACGAGAACGCCCTCGACGAGCAGCTCGGCCTCGACGAGGCCGACGAGCGCACCGGCCGCCTGGTCGCGCCCGACTCCGGGCAGGGGGAGGACGTCGACAAGCAGGAGCTCGCCCACGACGTCGGCATCGACGGTGCCGGCGCCTCCGCCGAGGAGGCGGCCATGCACATCACCCGCGAGCCGGAGCCGCCGGAGGACGACGACTTCTGAGCGGCGACACCGTCTCCTTCCGGCTCTGGCCGCCGGTCGCGATCGGCGTACCCCTCCTCTTCGGGCTCCTCGCCACGGCGAGGTGGGGTGACCCGGTCGGGCTCGGCAGCTGGCGGGTGCCGCTGGGCTGGGCGCTGCTGACGGCCTTCGCCGTCTGGAACGGCTGGTCGCTGTGGCTCTTCGCCCGCCACGAGACGGGGCTGCTGCCCGGCGGGGCGACGATGTCGCTCATCGAGGAGGGGCCCTACCGGCTCTCCCGGAACCCGTTGTACGTAGGCCTGCTGGCGCTGCACCTCGCCATCGCCCTGCTCGTGCCGAGCTTCTGGGCCGTCGTGGCGCTGCCGGTCTCGTGGCTGCTCGTGTGGTGGGGCGCCGTGCGCCCGGAGGAGCGGTTCCTCCGCGAGCGCTTCGGCGAGGAGTACGACGCCTACGCCCGCCGGGTGCGCCGCTGGCTGTGAATCGGGCCCGTGCTGTGAACGCGGCACCTCGTCGTCACGTGGCGAGTGCGGGGAAGCTCCACGCTCCGGTGAGGATCTCCGGTCGCGGGCGGTACAGGCGGACCAGGTAGTTCCAGCCGTCGGTGATCGGCAGCGAGTTGCGTGCGGGGTCGCCGTCGCCCCCGAAGCGGACCGTGACGCTGCCGTCGTCGTTGCGAGCGGCGGTGATGCTGTTGACGCTGTAGGCGTCGCGCTCGTTGGGCTCGAAGTAGCCCTCGGCGTTGTAGACCGAGATCGACCAGAACCCGTCGACCGGCACGTCGGCACCGACGGTGAGCTCGTACTCGTCGACCGGCAGGCCGGGCGAGACCCCGACGTAGGTGGCCTCCGCGTCGGGGAGTCCACCCCAGCCGGCGGCAGACCCGATCAGGTGGTGCACCGGGTCGACGTCCGGTCGCCTCCCGAAGCTCGACTCGAAGCTCGTCATGTCGGCGGCCAGGGCCAGGAGGGCCCGGCGGGTGCGGTCCAGGCTCGCGGTGTCGTAGTCCGGCGGAACGAAGGTCCGGCCGGCTGCGACGTCGAGGAGGAGCTGGTCCTGCAGGGAGGCCACCGCTGCCAGGTCGTCCGGGTCCTGCGGGTCGACCAACGTGCGGGCGGCGAGCACCACGTGGGCGCTGCCGAGGTCCTCGGCCGTGAGCTCGTAGGTGCCGGCGTCGTGGAGGACCTGGTTGATGTGGTGGTCCTCGTTGACCGCCATCACCGACAGGTACCGAGCCCCGGCGTCCGGGACCGTGAGCGTCGCTCCAGCGGCGACGTCGACCACCGCGAAGCTGTAGAGCGTGTCGCGGTTCATCCGGATGACGGTCTGCTTGTCGACCGACGCGGGTGCGCGGTTGTGCGCGAACCGGTTGATGCCGCCGGCGTCACGCTGGAGGTCGGCCATCATGCGGTGCGTCTCGGCCCGGGCGAAGTTGTCGACGTTCACGTGGATCGCAGTCACGTCGCGATCCTCGACGACCCGCTGCGTCACCTGCTCACCCGTGCCGGGGGAGGCCGCACCACGGCGCACCGACCTAGGTTCCGAGGGCGTCGGACTGGGCGCGCCCTGTGGAAGGAAGCCATGACCCCGGACAGCCACGCACGCTCGATGTTGCCGATCCCGGATCGTCCGGCGGCGGGGCTGACGACGTACGACGCGAAGGACCCCGACACGTCGTACCCGCCGATCGAGCCGCTGCACCCGCCGGCCGGGGCTCCGAACGTGCTGGTCATCCTGCTCGACGACGTCGGCTTCGGTGCTTCGAGCGCGTTCGGTGGGCCGTGCCGGACGCCGACGGCTGAGCGCCTGGCCTCGGGCGGGCTGACGTACAACCGGTTCCACACGACCGCCCTGTGCGCGCCGACGCGGCAGGCCCTGCTGACCGGGCGCAACCACCACTCGGTCGGGATGGGGAGCATCACCGAAACCGCGACGTCGGCTCCCGGCCAGAGCTCGTTGCGCCCGAACACCAAGGCGCCCCTGGCACTGACGCTGAAGCTCAACGGCTACTCAACCGCCCAGTTCGGCAAGTGCCACGAGGTGCCGGTCTGGCAGACCTCGCCGATGGGACCGTTCGACGCCTGGCCGTCGGGCGGCGGTGGCTTCGAGACCTTCTACGGCTTCATCGGTGGCGAGAACAACCAGTACGACCCGGCTCTGTACGACGGGACGACTCCCGTCGAGCCGCCGGCGACTGCCGAGGAGGGCTACCACCTGACCGAGGACCTCACCGACCATGCGGTGAGCTGGATGCGGCAGCAGAAGGCGCTGATGCCCGACAAGCCGTTCTTCGTCTACTACGCGCCCGGTGCCACCCACGCGCCGCACCACGTGCCGAAGGAGTGGGCGGACAAGTACGCCGGGCAGTTCGACGACGGGTGGGACGTCCAACGTGAGCGCACCTTCGCGCGGCAGCAGGAGCTCGGCGTGGTCCCGGCCGACACCGAGCTCACCGCCCGCCACGACGAGATCACGGCGTGGGACGACATGCCCGACGAGCTCAAGCCGGTGCTGGCTCGGCAGATGGAGGTGTACGCCGGGTTCCTCGAGCACACCGACCACCAGGTCGGACGGTTGATCGACGCCCTGGAGGACCTCGAGGTCCTCGACGACACGATCGTCTACTACATCATCGGCGACAACGGTGCTTCTGCCGAAGGAACGATGAACGGTGCCTTCAACGAGATGGCCAACTTCAACGGGATGGCCGCGCTCGAGACGCCGGAGTTCCTGCTCTCGAAGATCGACGCGCTCGGCCTGCCGGAGTCCTACAACCACTACTCGGTCGGGTGGGCGTGGGCGATGAACACGCCCCTCCAGTGGACCAAGCAGGTCGCGTCGCACTGGGGTGGCACCCGCAACGGGACCATCGTGCACTGGCCCCGCGGCATCGAGGAGCGAGGTGGTCTGCGCTCGCAGTTCGCCCACGTCATCGACGTCGCCCCCACCATCCTGGAGGCGGCCGGGCTGCCCGAGCCGACGATGGTCAACGGTGTGCTGCAGGCGCCGATCGAGGGCACCAGCATGCTCTACAGCTTCAACGAGCCCGAGACCCCGGAGCGTCACGACCTGCAGTACTTCGAGATGTTCGGCAACCGTGGCATCTACCACCGGGGCTGGAGCGCGGTCACGAAGCACAAGACCCCGTGGATCATGGTCGGTGGCGAGATGCCGGCCTTCGACGACGACGTCTGGGAGCTCTACGACGGCAACCACGACTTCAGCCAGGCCCGTGACCTCGCTGCAGACGACCCCGAGATGCTGGCGAAGCTCCAGCGGCTGTGGCTGATCGAGGCCGCGAAGTACGACGTACTGCCTCTCGACGACCGCGGTGCCGAACGCCTCGACTCCGAGACGGCGGGGCGCCCGACCCTGATCCGGGGCAGCTCGCAGCTGTTCTTCCCCGGGATGGGCCGGCTGTCGGAGAACAGCGTCGTCAGCATCAAGAACAAGTCGTTCTCGGTCACCGCGGACGTCGAGGTCGGCGACCGCGGCGCCGAGGGCGTGCTGATCGCTCAGGGGGGACGCTTCGGCGGCTGGGCGTTCTACGTCAAGGACGGCCGGTTGAAGTTCGTCTACAACGTCCTCGGGATCCACGAGTTCGCGACCACGGCGGACCCCCCGGTCCCGTCGGGCAGGCATCAGCTGCGCGTGGAGTTCGCGTACGACGGGGGAGGACTCGCCAAGGGCGGCGACGTCACGCTCTACTGCGACGGCACCGCCGTCGGCACCGGCCGGGTCGAGGCCACCCAGGCGATCATCTTCTCCGCCGACGAGACCACCGACATCGGCCACGAGACCGGCACCTGCGTCACACCTGACTACACGCCGGCCACCAGTCGCTTCACGGGTCGGATCAGCTGGGTCCAGATCGACCTCGGCGACGACGACCACGACCACTTCATCGATCCCTCGGAACGCCTGCGCGTGGCGCTGTCGCGTCAGTAGGCGACGTCCTGACCCTCTCGACGGGCCGGGTCCGAGGTCAGCAACAGCTCAGAGCTGGGCGACAACGGCCGCGACCGGCCCCATGACGTCGGGCCGGAACGTCATGGGTTCTGGTCGTCTCAGCAGCCGCACACCATGACGTTGCCCGACGAGTGCATGACGTGGGCGGGCGACTCGTCCGAGAAGGCTCGGTTGCTTCGTCGACTGCGAGATGGGCTGCCGCCGTCGATCACGGTCGAGGACTCTCCCGGCTGAGCGCGACGTCCGGACCTGCTGCGACGCGAGCGCCCGTGGATCACCTCGTTCCCCCTCGCGCTCCTATCGCTGGTGCGCGCGAAGGGGTTCACGGTCCGGGCTGGTCGCCATGCTCGCGACGGTCGCCGACGGTGCGGTGCGGGGCCAGGTCCAGGCGAACCGCACGATGAGCGCGAGGACGACCAGCTCGAGTGCGACGCCGAGTCCGTAGAAGTAGAGGTAGAACCCGCCTGCCACGTTGAAGACCGTGAAGGGGACGAAGAGCGCGGCGACGACGAGGTTCGTGATGCGGTTCGCCCTGGCCGGCAGCGTGGTCGACAGCACGATCATGAACATCGGGATGGCCAGGACGGTCAGGACCGTGGTCGAGAATGTCTGGGAGAGGTCGAACTCGTAGACCTTGCCGTCGAGGATGTCGTCGACGACGCCGGGGGTGTAGAAGCCGAGGATGTCCACGTAGGCGTACAGGAACATGAAGCTCGTCCACGCTGCGGCGAGCTTGGCTCGCACCGGGATCGGCTGGTCGTCCAGTGTGGCGGTGGTGGTGGGTTGACGTGTTGTCATCGTGGGCTCCGTCGTTGTGGTGAGGATCGGTAGGTCCACGATTGCGGTGCCCGGCGGCGGGCGCCTCGGCTCGGAGGCCGGAGCTCGCCCGGCCGATCGGCGCGGTCTCTCGGTCTTTCGGCCGGTACGCCGAGGTGCGCCGTTCCCTGGCGGGAGCCGGGATCACCCAGGTTCCACCCGCTCGCGGAGACCTCCGGCCAGCCACGAGATCGTGACGAGATCGATCGCCTCGCCAGCCACGGCGACCAGCCACTTCCTCCGGACGGGTCCCATCCGCAGTCGCAGGCGGACCCGCGACGACCGTGGGTCCAGGGGCGCGACCGTGATCGCCCACGTGACCTCCATCCGGCCCCGACGTGAGGTGTGGACGAGCGCGTGTGGCGGGTCGATCTCAGCCACGGTGAAGGTCTCGTCCCGGCCGCCGTAGTCGGGGATCACCGACCCCACGACGAGGTGCTGCCAGCGCTGATCGACGTGCCGCGACGCGCGCCGTGCTCTGGGCACGAATCGCTCGACGCGGTGCGTCATGTACCAGCCGGCCCGACCTTTGCCGAGCTGCACCAACCACGGCCACACGTCCTCAGGCGGCGCGCGGAGAGTGAACGCTCGGTCCATGACTGCGTCGGGACGCGGGATCAGCACGTCCCCGGGCATCGGTGAGTCGACCTCCGCAGCGGTCGGTCGAACCTGGTCCAGTCCCCACGCTTGTGTGATCAGGAAGCCCATCTCGTCTCCCTCGTCCCAGGGCCCGTCGAGCCATCACCATGTCACCTTCCGGGGATGCTGTTCGTCCGCGGCAGAACCGATCTGGTCCAGGGTGCGTATGTACGGGCAACACTGATCACAGGTACGGAAGGGGCGCTGATGGCCGGGCGAGACCTGGAGTTCGACGACTTCGCGCACGCAGCCTGGCCGAAGCTCCACCGTTCGGCGTACCTGCTCACCGGCGACCACCACCTCGCCGAGGACCTCGCCCAGACGGCGCTGGAGCGCACGTACGCCAAGTGGCGCACGGTCCGGAGCAGCGATGCCCTGGCGTACTGCCGACGGGTCCTGGTCAACCTCAACGTGGACCGCATCCGACGCCGCCGGTTCTTCGAGGTCGGGGGCGGGGCCCTGGCTCACGCCGACCCCGGAGCGGCCGACCCCGGGCCTGACGACCGTGACCAGATCGTCCGGCTGCTGGCGCAGCTGACGGAGCGGGAACGCCGCGTGGTCGTGCTTCGCCACTACTACGACCTTTCGGAGGCGAACGTCGCGCGCGAGCTCGGCATCGCTCCCGGCACTGTGAAGAGCACCTTGGCGCGCGCCCTCGCGAAGCTGCGCGTGTTCGGGGATGCGCCCGTCGAAGAGGAGATGTACCGATGAAGCAGACCACGCTGGAGCGCTTCGCCGAAGACCTGAAGGGCGATGCTGCGGAGCGCCTGGATCCTCGGCGTCTGGCTGAGGCGAAGAGTCGCGGAGCCCGACGCCGGCGCACGCGCGCGGCGCTCGTCGTGGTGGCGGCGACGATCGCGGTGGGCGGGGCCGCAACCCTGCTCGTGCCAGGACTCGATGGCGGCGGCAGCGGACGCGACACTGTGGCGCGCGACGTCGCCACTCGTCCCACCGGCCTCAGCAAGCTGCAGGAGCGGGTGCTCCGCGACGTGCCGGGGGCGGAGCGGATCTCGCCCTGGCAGGTCGCCGTCCCCGAACCGCTCGGAGCCGTCGACGGGATGGAGATCCCGGGCGACGAGTTCGAGGTGCAGGGCGACGCGTTCCCCACCGGTGTCCCCAGCTACACCGGGGTGACGATGTACGACCGCGCGGCCTTCCCCGGCTGGCTGTACGACGGAGTCCTCGCGATCGAGACGGCCGCCGGTGACGAGGACGGACAACCGGTCGGCTCCACGGACATGGGGATCGCAGTCGTCAACGGCACGCTCGAGCTCGCCTGCGTGTCCTTCCAGGGCGCAGCTTGCGTGCCGGCGGTGATCCGCAACGAGGACGGCCAGCGGCACTACGAGTGGGGGTTCGGCACCGACGACTTCCTCGATCCGGGGACGGGTCTGGAGGTCTTCGCCGGCGACGCCGGGTCCGAGGACGCGCCGTCCCTGGCCGTGGCCGGTCTGCCCGACGACTCGGTCACCCGGGTCGAGTTCGTCAACACGGCCGGCACGATCGTCGAGGGGACGGTCGACCACACGATGGCACCGGGGTCGAGCATCCTGTGGGCGAGCGTGCCCGGGGCCCTGGCCCGCGTGGTCACCTACGACTCCCGCGGCTCAGTGGTCGATGACCACTCCCTGCGCGACTGCGCGGGTGGCGTCGACTGCGAGGTTCGCTAGGAGCCAGACCGGTGAGTCGCGTCTCCCGGCATCAGGTCGACCTGCTGCTCAGCGAGCGGGGTCGATGAGCGTGATGCCGGCCGCGGTCGACCTGTCGAAGGAGGGCAGGAGCGTGGCGGCCTCCTCGAGCCCGATGGTGCGCTGGACCAGCTGGTCGGGCCGGAGCAGGCCTTGCTCGACCAGGGCGAGCATGTCCGGGTAGTCCACCGCGGCCATCCCGTGGCTGCCCAGCAGGTCGAGCTCCCAGCCGATCACCCGATCCATCGGCACCCGCGGGTGACCATCGACCGGCGGGAGCAGTCCCACCTGCACGTGGCGTCCGCGGCGGCGGAGGCTGAGGATCGCGTCGGCGCAGGTCTGCTCGCTGCCCACGGCGTCCACCGCGACGTGGCTGCCGCCTCCCGTGAGGTCGGCGACGGCGGCCGGGACGTCCGAGCCGTCGGCGAGCAGCACGTGGTCCACGCCGAGGTCGGCGGCCAGGGCGAGCGCCTCGGGGTTGCGGTCCACCGCGACCACCCGACATCCGAGGGCGCGCGCGATCATCACCGTGCTGAGTCCCACGCCGCCGGCGCCGACGACGGTCACCCACTCGCCTTCGCTGACGCGTGCGCGTCCGACGAGGGCGCGGTACGCCGTGGCGAACCGGCAGCCGAGGCCGGCGGCGGTGGCGAAGTCGATCGACTCGGGAAGGCCGATCAGGTTGGTGTCGGCGGCGTGCAGGGCGACGAGCTCGGCGAAGGATCCCCAGTGGGTGAAGCCCGGCTGCTGCTGGTCGGGGCACACCTGCGCGTTCCCGGACAGGCACCACTCGCAGCGACCGCACCCGCAGACGAACGGGACGGTCACGCGGTCGCCGACCGCCCACCGGTCGACACCCGCAGCGACCTCCACGACCACGCCGGCCAGCTCGTGACCCGGCACGTGCGGGAACGCGATGTCGTCGTGGCCCGCCCACGCGTGCCAGTCGCTCCGGCACAGCCCGGTGGCCAGCACGCGGACCACCACACCGCCGACCGGGCACGCCGGATCGGCGACCTCGTGGACCTCGGGTCGGCCCCGGACCTCGTGGATGACCATGGCGCGCATCCGGGCATCCTGTCAGCCGACCGTCGAGTCGGGCACCTCACCTGCCGGAAGCCACAGCTCACCGAGCGGACGGCCGCCGGCTCGCCCGATCGCCGCGACCAGAGGCTCGGCCCACAGATGCTCGAGGAGCGCGACGGCGGCGACACCGCCCGGTGGGACCGCGTCTGCCAGCGACCAGGTCTCGTCGAGCGAGACGTCGCCGTCGGACTCCCCACCTCCGCCGAGGACCTCTGCTGCGATCCGGCCCAGGTCCGGATCGCTGCCGGGGGGCGGGTCCAGGACCTCGAAGGTCCCGTCGTCGCCACGCTCGACCAGCAGGACGTCGACGAGCCGCACGACACCGCGCTCGCGGAGCCCGGCGAGCTCGGCCAGCACCTCACCCGAGAACGACGGCGCCTCGAACCCGATCACCAGGACCTGGACCGGCCCGGTCACCGCTCGACCCGCTCCCGCAGCTCGTCGAACTCCTCCTGCGTCAGGACGCCGGCGTCGAGCAGGTGCTGCAGGGCCTCGACCGGGTCCTGGGAGGGCTGGGATGGCCGGGAGGCCCTGGAGGGCCGGGCCGGCCGGGCCGGCGGCTGCACGGCTGGAGGCGTGGCCTGCGGACGTGGCGGGTGCGCCGCGGCGTACGCCTGCGCCGGGGTGAGGCGGCCCCCGTAGTAGGGCACGCTGCCGGTCATCCCGGTCATCCGGATCTGTCGCGGTACCAGTACGACCACAGGTCGATCATGCCGCACGGGACGGCCCCTCCTCCAGACCCTCGCCGATCTGCCGCCCCTGCAGCCGACTACTGCTCGAGCGCCCTCAGGTCTCGGCCCTGCGAGCCGAAGAGCTGCCCCGTCGTCCGCGCCAGCTCGGCGACGTCGGCGTCACGCAGGCTGGTGAGCTGGTGGGGGTCGCGATCGAGGTCGTAGAGCTCCCACTCCGCCGAGTCGTGGTGCTCGATGTAGGCGGTCGAGCCCTCCCGGAGCATCGACCAGTCCAGGTTCGTGTTCTCGACCAGCAGCCGTCGTCGCCAGCCAGACCAGTCGCCGGACCTGAGCGGCCCGAGCATCGAGCGGCCGTCGAGGTCGCGTCCGGCGTCGGGGTCGAGGCCCGCCACGTCGAGCGCGGTGGGCATCAGGTCGACCTGTGAGACCAGTGCGTCCACGGTGCGCGGCTCCGCGCCGGGGCCGCGGACGGCGAACGGGATGCCCGCCGCCTCCTCGTAGGGCTGCGACTTGTGGAGCAGCCGGTGCTCGCCGAGCAGGTAACCGTTGTCGGAGACGAAGAAGATCCAGGTCCGCCTGAGCTGGCCGCTGCGCCTCAGGACGTCCAGCACGCTCGCGATCTGGTCGTCGACGTCCTGCAGCTCCTCGAGCTTTCCCTCGTAGATCTTTCGCATCCGTTCACGGTCCTGCGGAGGAAGGTCCTGCAACCACGTCGGCTTGTCGCTCATGTCGGCCTCGTTGGACGCCGGTGGGTTCCAGGCCACCCCGTCGAAGTCGTCGGCGTGCTCCGGGCTCGGTGTGTAGGGGCCGTGCGGCGCTGTCGGCGCGAACACCGCGAACCACGGCCCGGAGTCCTCGTGGCGGCGGATGAAGCGGCGCAGCCGCTTCGCAGCGAAACGGTCGAACGCGCGCTGCGAGGGGACCTGCCGGATGGCTCCGTCGACGTTGACCCGCGGGTCGTCGATCATGCCGTCGAGCAGCGCGACCCAGCGGTCCCAGCCCGGGGCGACGTACGACGGCTGCTGGGCGAGCCCGTTCATGTACTTGCCGAAGTAGCCGGTGTCGTAGCCGGCCGCGTGGAGCCGTGTCGCCACGGTGTCCTGGTCGTGCCCCTGTGCCACGAACGGCGCGTGGGTCATGTTGCTGCTGCACCCGTGGTTGTGGGGGTAACGACTGGTGAGGATCGAGGCGCGCGCCGGGCCGCACAGCGGCATCGCGCTGTAGCCCCGGGGGAAGTGCACGCCCTTGCGGACGAGCCGGCGCCACGTCCGGTCCATCGACCTCAGCGTCGAGCGCATCTGGTCGTCCGTGATGATCCACAACACGTTGTCGGCCATGCTCTGCACCCTACGCACGGCCGGTGACCGGGCTGCGCCGCGACGAGTGGCGGCTATGCCATCCGGCGCAGCAGCGCGACCGGCACCCGCTTGACCACGAACCCGAGGGGCACCCAGGGCCAGGCGGGGAGGACGGCCGACTTCTTCTCCTTCTCGATGGCCTCGACCATGGCGCGCACGCCCTTCTCGGTCGACGTCATGAGGGGCGTCCTCGCCGACGTCCCGGACATCTCCGAGACGATGTAGCCGGGATAGAGCACGGTCACCTTGATCGGCGTGCCGTGCACGTCGGCGCGGAACCCCTCGGCGAGGTGGGCCACCGCGGCCTTGGTCGCGGCGTACGTCGTGATGTTCCCCGGCATCCCGCGGAGCGCCGAGAACGACGAGACCATCACGAGGTGCCCCGAGCCCTGGGCGCGGAAGATCGCGGCGGCCGCCTCGATCTGGGCGAGCGCGCCGATGAAGTTGGTCTCGGCCGTCTGCCTGTTGGCGTCGAAGCGCCCCGTGCCGAGCGGCTGGCCCTTGCCGAGGCCGGCGTTGACGACGACGCGGTCGAGGCCGCCGAGCTCGTCACGGAACTCGTCGAACACCCGGAAGACGGCGTCGTGGTCGGTGACGTCGAGCGCCTTGACGACGACGCGGCGGTCGGGGTGGGCGGTGGTGATCTCGGTGGCGAGCTCGGCGAGGCGGTCCGTACGACGCGCGCAGAGGGCGAGGTCGTGGCCCCGCGCGGCGAGCTGGCGGGCCATCTCGGCCCCGAGCCCGCTGCTGGCACCGGTGATGAGGGTCGTCGACATGGGAGTCCTAGCGGTAGGTGATCAGGTCGGGGGAGAGGTGGTCGGCCGCGTTGAAGGTGACCAGGGTGGTGCCGCGGGAACCCCGCACGATCGTCGAGGTGCCCGTGTTGATCGACACCGGGTTGAGCCGGAGCCACAGGTCGGTGCGGGCACGGTCGGTGTCGGCGAGGAGCGACGCGGCGGCCCAGGCCACGGGCCCACCGCTGGTGAGCACCACGGCCGTGCCGCTGCGGGGAAGCGCGTCTGCCAGCCGCGCGAGCGCGGCGCCGACGCGTGTCGTGAAGGCGGCGAAGGACTCGTCGTACGACTCGTCGTGCTCGCCCGACGTCCAGCGCTGCGTCGCCTCCTCGAACCACCGCTGGAAGGCGGCCTTCTCCGACTCGCCCTCCGCGGTCGTGGGCTGGTCGTGGACGGCGAGCACCTGCAGGTGGTCGAACTCGTTCCAGCCGGCGTCGACCTCGACGTCCGCCGTCCATCCGGCACCGTCGAGGACCCCGGCCGCCGTCTGGCCGTGCCGTCGCATCTCGCCGGCGACCAGCAGGTCGGGCACGACCCCGCGGGCAGCGAGCGCGGCGCCGAGCACCCGCGACTGCTCGTGGCCGGTGGGGGAGAGGTCGTCGTAGTCGGCGGCGCCGAACGAGGCCTGTCCGTGCCGCACCAGGAGGATCCGGCTCACGGCGCCCCGGGCGCTTCGATGAGCCCGTCGAGGCGGCGGCCGATGATCTGCACGGCCGGCCCGAAGAGGGCGTACATCTCGTTGGTCGTCTGCCCGTGGAAGTACCGGTAGTAGATCTGCTGGGCGATGACGGCCATCCGGAACAGCCCGAAGACCTCGTAGAACCGCCATTGCTGGGGCGTGACCGAACGACCGGTGCGCTCGGCGTACGCCGCCACGAACTCGTCGCGGGTCAGCATGCCGGGCAGGTGCGTCGGCACCCGCCGCATCATCTGGAACTCCTCGGTGTCGTCGGCCTGCACCCAGTAGGCCATCGAGCCGGCGAGGTCCATCAGCGGGTCGCCGAGGGTGGCCATCTCCCAGTCGAGCACCCCGACGACCCGGGTCACGTCGTCCTCGGCGACCACGAGGTTGTCGAGCTTGAAGTCGTTGTGGATCACGCAGGTGGCCACGTCGTCGGGCTGGTGCGCGTCGAGCCACGCCATCACCGACTCGAGGTCGGGCACGTCGTCGGTGCGGGCGTTGCGGTAGCGGGTCGACCACCCGTCGACCTGGCGCCGGACGTAGCCGTGCCCCTTGCCGAGGTCGGCGAGCCCGGCGGCCGCCGGGTCGATGCCGTGCAGCTCGGCCAGCACGTCGACCGCGTGCAGGCACAGCTCGTGCGCCTGCTCGGCGGACAACGGCACGTCGGCGGGCCACTCGCTGCGGGGGATCACGCCGGGGATGCGGTCCATGGCGTAGAAGTCGCCGCCGATGACGTCGGCGTCGTCGCAGAAGGCGACCATCGACGCGACGTGGTCGAAGACCGGTGCGAGCGCCGACTGGATGACGTACTCCCGGTGCATGTCGTGCGCACCCCGCGCCTTCGTGCCGGCCGGCGCCCGCCGCACGATGAGGTCGCGGCCGGAGGGGTAGCGCAGCAGGTAGGTGAGGTTCGAGGCGCCGCCGGTGAACTGCCGGACCTCCGGTTCGCCGTCGAGCCCGTCGGGTGTGCCGGCATGGGCGCGGAGCCACGCCGCGACCCGCGCCACGTCGAACGCGTCCTCCTCGCGCACCTCGCGCGCGCCGGGGACGGCGGTCATGCGGTTTCCTCGAGCTTGCGGGCCTGGTCGCGCATCACGGCGTCGTACGCGGGTCGGTCGGCCCACTTGAGGAAGTACGCCTGTCGCGCCGCCTCGTCGGGCACGATCACGTCGTCACCGGCGTCGATCCCGGCCAGCACGGCGGCGGCGATGTCGTCGGCGGTGATCCGGGAGCGCTCGACCAGCCCGCCGATCACCTGGCCGACGAGCTCGTCGCTGCCCTGCATCGAGTCCATCAGGTTGGTGCGGAAGTAGGACGGGCACACCACGCTCGCCCGGATGCCGTACGACGCCAGCTCGTGGCCGCAGGTCTCGGTGAACGCCACGACCGCGGCCTTCACCGCGTTGTAGGAGCCCATCCCGCCCGGGTGCACGAGGCCGGCGAGCGAGGCGACGTTGACCAGGTGGCCGGAGCCCTGCTCCTTGAGCATCGGCACGAAGGTCCGCGTGCCGCGCACCAGCCCGAAGAGGTTGATGTCGGTGATCCACTGCCACTCCTCGAGCGTGCAGCGGTCGACCCGGCCGCCACCGGCGACGCCGGCGTTGTTGACCACGACGTCGAGCCCGCCCCAGCGCTCGCGCACTGCCTCGAGGGCCGCGGCCCAGTCGTCGTCGGAGGTGATGTCGAGGACCAGGTCGATGCCGTCAGCGCCGACGCGGTCCGTGGCGAGCACGTCGTCACCCCGGGCGCGGAAGGCGGAGACGAGGGCGGCGCCCAGCCCGGAGGCGGCACCCGTGACCAGCACTCTGCTCATGCGGTGTACTTCCCGAGCTCGATCTTCGCGATCACGTTGCGGTGCACCTCGTCGGGTCCGTCGGCGAGCCGCAGCGACCGGGCGCCCACCCACGCGTTGGCGAGCGGGAAGTCGTCCGACAGTCCGCCACCGCCGTGCAGCTGGATCGCCATGTCGATGACGTCGAGGGCCATGTTGGGCACCTCCACCTTGATCTCGCTGACCGCTGAGTAGGCCTCGCGGCTCATGCCCTGGTCGAGCAGCCACGCGGCGTGCATGACCAGCAGGCGCGAGCGGTTGATCGCGATGCGGGCGTCGGCGATCCGCTCGCGGTTGCCGCCGAGGCTGGCGATCGGCTTGCCGAACGCGGTGCGCGACACCGCGCGGGCACACGCCAGCTCGAGGGCGCGCTCGGCGAGGCCGATGGCGCGCATGCAGTGGTGGACCCGGCCGGGGCCGAGCCGCCCCTGGGCGATCTCGAAGGCGCGACCCGGGCCGAGCAGGACGCTGGACGCGGGCACGCGCACGTTGTCGAAGGAGACCTCGCCGTGGCCCAGCGGCTCGTCGTAGTAGCCCATCGTGGTGAGCATCCGCTCGACCTTCACCCCCGCCGCGTCGCGCGGCACCAGGACCATCGTGTGGCGCGAGTGCCGGTCGGCCTCGGGGTCGGAGAGACCCATGAAGACGAGCACCTTGCAGTCGGGGTTGCCGACGCCGGTGGACCACCACTTGCGGCCGTTGATGACGATCTCGTCGCCGTCGACCTCCGCGGTGGCGGCCATGTTGGTCGCGTCGGAGGACGCGACCGCGGGCTCGGTCATGCAGAAGGCGCTGCGGATCTCCCCGCGCAGCAGCGGCTCGAGCCACTGCTCGCGCTGCTCGTCGGTGCCGTACTTGAGCAGCACCTCCATGTTGCCCGTGTCGGGCGCGTTGGAGTTGAAGACGAGGGGAGCGAGGAACGAGCGCCCCATCGCCTCGGCGACCGGTGCGTAGTCGACGTTGGTGAGGCCCTCGCCGCCGTCGGTGCCGAAGTCCGCGGCGTAGGGACCGGCGTGAGCGGCCGGGAGGAAGAGGTTCCACAGGCCCTGGGCGCGCGCCTTGGCCTGCAGCTCGCCGATGACCGGGTCGGGGGTCCAGCTGTCGCCGCCCGACTCCCGCAGCCGGGTGATGCGCCGGTGCGCCTCGGCCTCGATCGGCTCGATCTCGTCGGCGACCAACGCACGCACGCGGTCGCGGAGGTCGGCGGCGCGCGGGGAGAGGGAGAAGTCCATGTCGTTGACCTTCGCACACTGTTGAGCAATGCTCAACAGCATGTCCGACGCCGAGCAGACCGTGTCCGCAGGAGCCCCGGTCGTACGCCGCCGGCTGAGCGCGGACGAGCGACGGCGACAGCTCGTGGCCATCGGGCTCGCCAAGATCGTCGAGACGCCGATCCAGGACCTGTCGATGGACGACATCGCCACTGAGGCGGGCATCTCGCGCGGCCTGCTGTTCCACTACTTCCCCACGAAGACCGACTTCTACCTGGCCTGCATCGCGGCCGCCGGGCGCCGGATGCTGCGCACCACCGCGCCCGACGAGGGCGCGACGGGGGAGGAGCAGGTGGAGACCGTGACCCGGCTGATGATCGAGCAGATCGAGCGGCGGCGCGGGTTCTACCTCGCGCTCGTCCACGGCCACGGCGTCGCCGACCCGCGCGTCAGCGAGGTCATGGACTCGGTCCGCGACGGCAGCACCGAGCGCGTCATGACCGCGCTCGACGTGCCGGAGGCCCGCCGCGACGTCGTACGCGCGTGGTGGGCCTACACAGAGGACCGGGCGCTCACCTGGTCGGCAGTGCCGACCGGCGAACGCCCGGTCCCGTTGTCGCAGCTGGTCGAGGAGTGCGTCGCCGCGCTCCACGCCCTGCTGCGGATCAGCTCGTGATCAAGCTCCCGAGCAGCTCCTGGTCGAGGTGGCCCGTCACTTGGTGACGCGCCCCTTGACGGCGAACCGCAGCTTGTCGTCGAGAGGCTTGCCCTTGCAGGCCAGCAGGGTGCCGCGGCCGCACTGGTAGCGGGTCGAGGCGTTGACCAGCGTCACCGTGACGGCGCCGACCTTGCGGTTGTCGAAGGGCACCTTGATGCTCCCGTCGCCACCACCGTTGAGCTTGACCCTCTTGACCTTGCGCTTGCCGTCGAGCTGGTGAATGACCACCACCGCGGCCGGCGAGGTGCGCTTGGCGGGACCGGAGATCCGCAGGCTCAGCTTCCACTTCTTGCCGTCCAGGCCCTTGCCGGGGCCGTAGACGTAGGACGCGGAGGCCAGGTGGTTGACCTTGGTGCCGAAGCGCTTGGCGCGCTTGCGCTTGCTCAGCAGCTTGGCGCCGCGGACCTTGGGGCCGGGGTACTCGGCGCCCTCGGGGAAGTTGGCGGCCGGGGTCAGGTTGCCGGCGGCGAACTGGGCGTAGTTCTTGGTGAAGCCGCCCTTGCGCTTGAGCACCTTCTGCAGCGCCGGGAGGCTGTTCTTGCCGCCGTCCTTCTTGAGGCTGCCGGCCTGCTTCCAGGTCTTGAGCACCAGCCCGTTGCCGTAGCGCGCGGTGAGGTACTCCCAGAACACCCAGTTGCCGTACTGGAAGCCGTTGGTGCGGCTGAAGGCGTCGAGCGGGATATTGGGCGCGTAGATCTGGCTGACGGGGAGATACTGGCGGTTGTCGTTGACCGCGGTCGCGATCCGCTCCTCCATCCAGGTCGCCGTGGACTCCATCATCCACGGGTCCTCGGCGTAGTCGTAGGCGTACTGGACGGCGTGGAAGAACTCGTGCCCGGCGGTCACGACCAGGTTGTCGAGGGGCGTGCCGTTGGGGAACTGGGCGGCGGCGAAGTCGTTGTCGAGCACGCAGTAGCCCGACGCGGTGCGCTTCTTGGCCTTGTCCTCACCGGCGCAGAAGCCGTAGAGGTCGCCGCCGAGGTCCTTGAGGTAGACGTCGAAGAGCGGGCTGCCGCCCTGCGACCCGTCGCGCACCGGCGCGCGGTAGCCCATCTGGTCGACGATGGTGGTCCACACGGAGTCCATCACCGCGAGGTTCTGGGCGGGCCAGTCGGGCGACGGCGGGGCGTCGGCCCCGGTCGGCACGTAGTGGACGCACAGGCGGGTGTTGCACAGCGGCGGAGCCTCGGCGGTGGTGTAGCCGAAGCCCTGCGGGTCGGTCACGCCGTCGGTCGGGCGGGCCAGCATGGCGTCCGCCGTGCGGCGCTCGGCCCCGGTCAGCCTGGACCGCTTCATCCAGAGGTCCCGCAGCACGAGCGTCGCGGACGGGTCGCTCGGGCGGGCGTCGCCCGCGAGGACACGGCGCGCGGTCGCGAGGGCCTCGGAGGCCGTCGGCTCGATCTGCGACTCGAGGACCGGCAGGGCCGGCTCGGGCGTGAGCTCGAGCAGGTCGGAGGGGTCGAGGACCCCGAAGGACCCGGGCGTGCCCGGGCGGTCGGCGTCGGCAGCGACGGCCGGGGCGCCGAGCGCCCCACCCACCAGTGCGATGGCCACAGCGGTGGTGACGATTCTGCGCATGGTTCCCCTCGTGTCGGTCATGTCCGGGACGACCCTAACCCGGCGACCCTGCCGGGGGCGGGTCACAGATCCGCGATGTGCTCGATGATCGCGGTGGTGGAGATCGCCGGGGTGCGGGCGAGGTAGACGACCTCGCAGACGTCCCCGAGCTCGTCGAACTTGCCGGCCCAGTCGTCACCCATCACGAGGACGTCCGCGCCGTGCTCGACGACGTAGTCGCGCTTCTGCTCCAGGCTCTCCTCGACGAAGACGGCGTCGACGACCTTGAGCGCGCCGACGATCGCCAGACGCTCGCGCTCGCTGAAGATGGGCGCGCGGCCCTTCTTGCGCTCGTTGAGAGCGTCCGCGGACACACCCACGACCAGCCGGTCGCCCAGTGCGGCGGCGCGCTCGAGGACGCGCAGGTGCCCGACGTGGAAGACGTCGAACGTGCCGAAGGTGATGACGGTGCGAGGCATGCGCGGCATTCTGGCACGGTCGGGGAGGATGGCTGGCATGGCCGCCACCTCCGCCACCTCCTCCGCTCGCTCGTCGTCGGGCTCCCCGTCGAGCCCGCCTCCGATCTCCCTGATCACGCCCGATCCAGGGATGGACGAGGCCCGTCGCCGCGGGCTGCGTCAGATGCGGACGGTGGCCGTGGGCCTGCTGCTGCTCGCTGCCTGCGTGTACGCCGCCACGCTGGGCCGCGACGGGTTCTGGGGGTTCGTCAACGCGGGCGCCGAGGCGTCGATGGTCGGTGCGATCGCCGACTGGTTCGCGGTGACGGCGCTGTTCAAGCACCCGCTCGGCCTGCCGATCCCGCACACCGCGCTCGTGCCCAAGCGCAAGGACGAGCTGGGCAAGGGGCTCGAGGAGTTCGTGGGCGAGAACTTCCTCCAGGAGGACATCATCCGCGAGCGGGTGGCCGCCGCGACGATCTCCGCCCGGGTCGGGACCTGGCTGGCGGAGCCGGCCCACGCCCGGCGCGTGGTCGACGAGGTGGCCGAGGTGGCGGTGATCGCGCTCGGCAAGGTCCGCGACGACCACGTCGCCGACCTCGTCACGCACGCCCTCGTGCCGCGGTTCCGCGAGGAGCCGATCTCGCCGCTCCTGGGGACGACGCTGATGGAAGTGCTGCGCGACGACCTCCACCACGGCCTGGTCGACCTCGCGGTCGACGAGCTGCACAGCTGGCTGGTCGACAACCCCGAGACGTTCACCCGGGTGCTGGAGGAGCGGGCGCCGTGGTGGGCGCCGCCCAAGCTCAACGACGCCGTCACCTCACGGCTGCACGTGCAGGCCCTCGCGTGGCTCGAGGACATCCGCGACGACCCGCACCACCGCGCCCGCGAGGCGTTGGACTCGATGCTGGGGCAGCTGGCCCACGACCTGCTCAACGACGAGGAGACGGTCCGCCGCACCGAGGCGCTCAAGGAGCGCCTGCTGGAGCACCCCCAGGTCGTGACCACCGCGATCTCGCTGTGGAAGGCGATGCGCTCGGCGCTCCTCGGCTCGATCCGCGATCCCGAGGGGGCCGTGCGCCAGCGGCTCCTGGCCGAGCTGAGCGCGTTCGCGGAGCAGCTGCGCGACGACGCCGCGCTGCGCGAGCGCCTCGACCGGATGGCCGCCGACCTCACCGTCTTCGCAGTCGAGCGCTACGGCGCCGAGGTGACCACGGTCATCACCTCGACGATCGAGCGCTGGGACGGCAAGGAGGCGGCACGTCGCATCGAGCTGCACGTCGGTCGCGACCTGCAGTTCATCCGGATCAACGGCACGATCGTCGGTGGCCTGGTCGGCGTGCTGATCCACGCGGTCAGCGTCCTGGTGGGCTGACGCGCACGCTTCGGGTCAGCGGCGACAGGGCTTCATCACGGGCATGACCCGCGACCGGCTCTGGTGTGCGCGGGAGTACGCGTCGTCGAAGTGCGCGAGGTACTGGTCGTGCAGCCAGCGGTTGTCCACCACACGGAGCATCACCTCGTCGTTGTAGAGCAGGCCGCCGCACGTGGTGTTGGAGGTGCCGGTGACCACGACATGCGTCGCCTTGCCGCGGAACCGGGCGTGGGCCACCAGCATCTTGTCGTGGGTCAGCACGGTGCGGACCTGCCGGTCCGGGATGTCGCCGCTGGGCAGCTCGCGCTGCACCCAGTTCTCCACCGTGTCGCGTGAGGTGACGATCCGCACCCGGCACCCCCGGTCGGAGAGCCGCGCCAGCTGGGCGCGTACGTCGGCGCGCTGGATCACCGCGAACATCGCCGAGACGTCCCGGGCGCCGCGCGTGCAGGTGATGTCCTTCAGCGTCGAGAGCAGCAGGTCGTTGCGGTTGGGGTAGACGGCCGCCGTGACCGACCCGCTCTTCCACACCTTGCGGCGGTCGTCCCACCGCTCGCCGCCGACCGTCAGGCTCTGTGCCTCCATCCGGGAGAAGTACTCCACACCGAAGTCGTAGAGGGCCGGGTCGTCGATCTTGATGAACGAGTTGTACTGGCGGTACTGCCGGTCCTCGAGGTTGGCCGACGAGGTCATGAACGACTGCACGCCGCCGATGTCGGTGACGTAGAACTTCAGGTGCTGCACGTCCTGGCTGTCGGGGTAGGGGCCGGGTGCGCGCCACGGCAGGCAGGCGCCGTCGCAGATGGTGACGTTGCGTCGCGCCGAGTCCTGCTCCTCCAGCGTGGTGATCAGCCGGCGTCCCTGCTTGTTGAGGCGGAGGTCGTCGTCGCCGACCAGGAGCACCGTGGCGCCGCGGCGCTGGGCCGCGAGGATCGCGTCGGTGGGCGGCTGGATGTCCCAGCGGAACATCGCGATCCGGATCGTGTCGCCGGGACCGGCCGTGTCGAAGAGCCGGCTCGGGCGGTCGAGCACGGTCGGGTCGGACGTGACCGTGGGCGGGGAGGTGAAGCACACCTCGACCCCGGCCTGCCCCTGGCACCCGCTCTTGCCCGCCACCTTTCCCGCCGTCTCGGCGGGACGTGCGCTGGCCGGGGCGCCGGGGGTGGTGACGGCCAGCAGGGGCGTCGCGAGGCACAGCGACGCCGCGGCGAGGAGGAGGCTTCGGATGCGCACGGACACCTACCCTAGAGACATGTCACCGACCAGCGAGCCCGTCGACGTCCCGATCCGCGACGAGTCGATCCGGCTGGGCCAGTTCCTCAAGCTCGCCAACCTCGTCGAGAGCGGCGCCGAGGCCAAGCCGGTGATCGCGGACGGCGCGGTGCAGGTCAACGACGAGGTCGAGACGCGACGGGGCCGCCAGCTCGTCCCCGGTGACGTGGTCACGCTGGGCGGGCTGGCGGCCCGTGTCGCCACCGGGGAGATCGAGATCGACGTCCCGTGGTGAGGGTGGCGACGGGATGAGGTGAAGGCCCCCCGGCTACTTCACCTCACGTGTGAGGACCCGCCAGGTGCCGACCGCCAGGGGCAGCAGCACCCACACGCCGACGCCGGTGCCGAGCTGGGCCCAGTCCTGGCCCGCCATCTCCCCGGCGAACAGCGGACGGGTGACCGAGTCCAGGTCGATCCAGCGGCCGACGTCGGCGAGCGAGCTGAAGACCTGTGTGGCGATGGTCCAGGCCGTGGGCAGGACCAGGACCGTGACGATGGCGACCGGCGTGTTGAGGAACAGCAGCCCGAACGCGACGCCCTGCAGGACGTAGATGAGCAGCGCCAGCACCAGACCGGCACCGGCCGCGGCGTCGAGGTCCCACGTCCCGGTGCCGGCGAGGTTGGCGAGGGCTGCGGCCGCGAAGGCGACCGCCGTGACGACCAGGCCCAGTGCGAGGGCGCCCAGCGCCTTGGCGAGCACGACGCGGCCGCGCCGCGGCTCGAGCGTGAAGGTGACCAGCCCGGTGCGCTGGGTCCACTCCGCGGTCGCCGCCATGATGCCGATGACCGGCAGCAGCATCGCGAGCGGCAGCGTGGCGATCTGCAGCAGGTTGTCGAAGGTCGCGTCCTCGGCAGGGCCCCAGAGGACGAACGCGGCCAGGATGAAGACGACCAGGGCGGCCATGACGATGACCATCCAGCGGCCCGCGCGGGTGTCGACCATCTTGCGCACCTCGGCCTGCAGGGTGCGCCCGAACGGAACTCCCGGACGCCCCTCCAGCGCGGAGGCGGTGCCGGCCGTGCCGCCGCCGACGACGGGTGCGGTGCCGGTCTGGGTCTCGGTGCTCGTCTCGGTGCTCATGCTGCGTCTCCTTCACGGGAAGTGGCGGCCGTGAGGCCGAGGAACATCTCCTCCAGGCCCTCCGAGCCGCCGGAGCGCAGCTCGAGCAGGACGAGGGACTCGCGGGCGGCGATCTCGCCGACCACGCGGGGCTCGGCCTCGACGACGAGGCCCGAACCGGTGCGGGTGACGGGCACGTCGGCGGCCTGGAGCAGCTGGGCGAGCCGCGCGTCGTCCGTAGAGGACACCGAGGTGCCGCCGCGGCTGAGCAGCTCCTCCTTGGAGCCCATCGCGACGATCTTCCCCCGGCCGATCATGACCAGGTCGTCGGCGACGATCTGCACCTCGTGCAGCAGGTGGCTCGACAGGAGCACGGTCCCGCCGCCGTCGGCGAAGCGTCGCAGCAGGCCGCGCATCCAGTGGATGCCCTGCGGGTCGAGGCCGTTGGCGGGCTCGTCGAGTACGAGGACCTGCGGCTCGCCGAGGAGCGCCGCGGCGATGCCGAGACGCTGGCGCATGCCGAGGGAGTAGTTGCGGACGCGGCGCCCGGCCTCCTCGTCGTTGAGGCCGACGAGCGCGAGCGCCTCCTCGACGCGGGTCTTGGAGACCCCGATCGAGATGGCGGCGACCCGGAGCACCTCGCGGCCGGTGCGGCCGGGGTGCTGGGCGGACGCGTCGAGCATGACGCCGACCTGGCGGCCGGGGTTGTGCAGGTCGCGGTAGGGCTGGCCCAGGAGGGTCGCGCGGCCCGAGGTGGGCGGCGTCAGCCCGGTCATCATCCGCATGGCGGTCGACTTGCCGGCACCGTTGGGTCCGAGGAAGCCGACGACGCTCCCCGGGCGGACCTCGAAGGAGATGTCGTCGACGGCGGTGAACCCGCCGTAGCGCTTGGTGAGGTTCTCGACTGTGATCATGGCTCCAGCCTCGTCCCGCCGGGGGTGCCGGGGCATCGGGCGCAGGGCTCGGCAGGGTCCGACCTCGGTATCGGCCTGCACCCCGGGGACGCCACCTGGGTCTGACGCGGGCGTGCCGGCCGTGCGCCTAGGGTCGGTGCCATGGTGAGGACGGGTCGGCTCGCAGCGACCTGGCGCTACGCACTCGCGGCCTTCATCAGCCTGGTCACGTGGGGCGTCCCGCTGGTCAGTGCCACGGACCGCACGGCCGAGCCCATCGTCCTGTGGTGGCTGATCGGCGACCCGATCCTCGGGCTGCTGTCCTTCGTGCTCATCCGTTGGCGGCACCGCCGGCCGGCGCTCGTCGCCGGCCTGCTGATGGCCTTCTCCTTCGTCTCCGCGTCCAGCGCCGGGCCGGCGTCGTGGATCATCGGCTCCCTCGCCTCCCACCGCCGCTGGCGGCTGCTGGCGGTCGTCGCGCCCTTCAACGTGCTCGCCGGGATCGTGCAGGAGCGGGTGGGAGTCACCGAGGACGCCCTGCCCCTGTGGGTCTCCACCGCCTTCGGCTGCCTCGTCGTGGGCATCCTGACTGCCACCGGCTACGCGATGGGTGCCCAGCGCCAGCTCGTCGACTCCTACCGGGAGCGTGCGCTGACCGCCGAGCGTGAGCAGCAGGCGCGCGTGGCGCAGGCCCGGGCCGCCGAGCGCACCCGCATCGCGCGCGAGATGCACGACGTGCTCGCCCACCGCATCTCCCTGGTGGCGATGCACGCCGGTGCCCTCGGCTACCGCTCCGACCTGAGCGAGGAGGAGCGGGGGAGCGCCGCGAAGTCGATCGAGGACAACGCGCACCGTGCCCTCTCGGACCTCCGGGCCGTGCTCGGTGTGCTCCGCGACCCGACGCAGCCCGCCGACGTCGCTCCCGAGCGACCCCAGCCCGGGCTCGACGACATCGCGGCGCTGGTGGCGGAGGAGCAGGCAGGCGGGATGCGCGTACGCCTGTCCGACCGGGTCGAGGACGACGTGCCCGCCGCCACCGGCCGGACGGCGTACCGGATCGTGCAGGAGGCCCTGACCAACGTGCGCAAGCACGCACCGGGCACCGCCGTCACGGTGGACGTGGCCGGGTCGACCGCCGACGGCCTCGTCATCGGCGTGCGCAACGCGGCGCCGGTCGGTCGGGCCGCAGCCCCGTCGCTCCCCGCGTCCGGCCTCGGCCTGCTGGGCCTGGCCGAGCGGGCTGCCCTGGCGGGCGGCCGGATCAGCCACGGCGCCGACCCGGGCGGCGGCTACGCGGTGCGGGCGTGGATACCGTGGGACACGTGATGGGGGCGAGCAGCATGGGCGTGGTGCGGCTCGCCGTCGTCGACGACGACCCCATGGTGCGGGCGGCCCTGCGCATGATGCTCGGCGGCGACTCGGGCCTGGACGTCGTGGCGGAGGCGGGTGACGGCGAGGAGGCCCTGCGCGTCGTGCCGGCCTCGGACGCCGACGTGGTGCTGATGGACATCCGGATGCCGGTGCGCGACGGGCTCAGCGCCACGGAGGAGCTGCTGGCGGCCGACCCGGGACTCAAGGTGATCGTGCTGACGACCTTCGACACCGACGACATGGTGCTGCGCGCCCTGCGGATCGGTGCGGCGGGCTTCCTGCTGAAGGACACCCCACCGGTCCGGCTCGTCGAGGCGATCCGCACAGTGGCGTCGGGCCAGCCGATGCTGTCGCCCAGCGTCACCGCCCAGCTGATCGCCGCCGTCACCCGCACCGACCGGGCGGCCGAGGAGCAGGACCGGACGCGGTCGGCGCGCGACGCCCTCGACACCCTCACCGAGCGTGAGCGCGACGTGGCCGACGCGGTCGCGCGCGGCCTGAGCAACGCCGACATCGCGGCCGAGCTCTACATGGGCGTGCCGACCGTGAAGACGCACGTCGGACGGCTGTTCACCAAGCTGGGCGTCGAGAACCGGGTGCAGGTCGCGATCCTGGTCCACGACGCCCAGGCGTAGGTGATCCTCAGCAGGCGCCTCAGCGGACCTCGAGCAGGTCGACCACGAAGATCAGCGTCTCGCCCGGCTTGATGGCGCCACCGGCGCCGCGGTCGCCGTAGCCGAGGTGCGGCGGGATGACCAGCCGGCGGCGGCCGCCGACCTTCATCCCCTGCACGCCGGTGTCCCAGCCGGAGATGACCTGGCCGATGCCGAGGCGGAACTGCAGCGGGGTGCCGCGGTTGTAGGACGCGTCGAACTCCTCGCCCGAGGAGTGGGCGACGCCGACGTAGTGGACCGAGACGGTGGAGCCGGACGTGGCCTCGGCACCGTCTCCCTCGACGAGGTCGGTGACCTCGAGGTCGGCGGGCGCGTCGCCCATGTGCGGGTCGACGTCGGGCTTCTCGCTCACAAGTGTCTCCAATCGATGGGGGGTGTCAGGTCTGGTGCACGTAGTGGTCGAGCTGGTCGCGCTCGAACTCGAGCTCACCGATCCGGTTCTTGACCACGTCACCGATGCTGATGATGCCGGTCAGCCGTCCGTCGGCCACCACCGGGACGTGTCGGATGCGGTGCTCGGTCATGGTCTGCATCAGCTCGGTGAGGCCGTCGTCGCCCCCGCAGGTCCGCACCTCGGCGGTCATGATGGAGCTGACGGCGTGGTCGAGGACCGTGGCGTCCCGGTGCAGGCGGCGTACGACGTCGCGCTCGCTCACGATCCCGTCGACCCGCTCGCCGTCCTCGCTCACCACCAGCGCGCCGACGTTGTGCTCGGCGAGCAGCGCCACCAGCTCGCGCACGGTGGCCTCCGGACCGATGGTCACGACCGCCTGGTTGCCCTTGTGGTGGATGACGTCCTTGATCTTCATGGTGCCGCCTCTCGTCCCGCAGAACTGGTGAGAAGTCACCGTAGCCAAGCCGGACTGTGAGGGACAGGGGCGAACGACCCGCCTCAGTCGAGCACCGGCGGGGCCTGCCGGGCCCGCAGGCTGCTGACCGAGCCCGGCCCGCGGCGCGGCACGTCGGGATCGGTGCCGTCGTCGTCCATCGCGCCGAGGAAGGACAGCGCGGCGTCGTGCAGGTGGCCGTTGGAGGCGAGCGCGTTGCCGCCCCACGGACCGTCGGTGCCGTCGAGGGAGGAGAACCGCCCGCCGGCCTCGCGCACGATGACGTCCAGGGCGGCCATGTCGTAGACCGCGAGCTCGGGCTCGGCGGCGATGTCGACGGCGCCCTCGGCGAGCAGCATGTAGGACCAGAAGTCCCCGTAGGCGCGGGTGCGCCAGCACCGGCGCGACAGCGAGACGAAGTCGTCGAGCCGGTCGCGCTCGTCCCAGCCGGACAGGGACGAGTAGCTCAGCGACGCGTCCTCGAGACGGCGTACGTCGCTCACCTCGCACTTGGTGGCCTTGAGCAGCGAGCGGCCCGTCCAGGCGCCGTTGCCCACCGAGGCCCACCACCGGCGCTGCAGCTGCGGTGCGGAGACCACGCCCAGCACGACCTCGTCGTCGACGGCGAGCGCGATGAGGGTCGCCCAGACCGGCACCCCGCGCACGTAGTTCTTGGTGCCGTCGATCGGGTCGACGATCCACCGGCGCTGGCTGTGCCCGGTCGTGCCCTGCTCCTCGCCGATGACCGCGTCGCGGGACCGGACGCGCGACAGCGTGCGGCGGATGCCCTCCTCGACGGCCTTGTCGGCGTCGGTGACCGGCGTCAGGTCGGGCTTGCTCATGACGTGCAGGTCGAGCGCCTTGAAGCGGGCCTGGGTCAGCGAGTCCGCGTCGTCGGCCAGGACGTGGGCCAGCCGCAGGTCGTCGGTGTAGTCGGTGGAGCCGGTGATGGGCATGTCCACAGGCTATTCCCAGCATCGCCCCCTAACCTGCACGCATGGAGCTCAACGGTGTGCCGCTTCACCCCCTCGTCGTGCACGCGGTCGTCGTCCTCGGGCCCTTGGCAGCCCTGACCGGCCTGGTCTACGCGGCGGTGCCGAAGTGGCGCTGGCTGCTGCGGTGGCCGCTGGTCGTGCTCGCCGTCGTGGCGGCCGGCGCTTCCGTGCTGGCCGCCCAGTCCGGGGAGGCGCTGCTCGAGTCGCGGCCCGAGCTCGCCCCGATCGTGGAGGAGCACGAGGAGTCGGGTGAGCTGATGCGCAACGCGGCGCTCGGCTTCGCGGTGGTGTCCGCGCTCGCGGCCTGGGCGCTGGGCGGCGTCTCCGCGCTGGCGTCCGGGAAGGGTGCTCGCGAGACGCGCTTCGGCATCCCGGTCGCCGTGCTCCTGGCGGTCGGCGCGGTCGCGCTCCTCGTCACCGCCTACCTCGCCGGCGACTCCGGCGCGAGGGCCGTCTGGGGCTGACCCCAGCCGGCCCGGTCACCAGTCGGTGGCCGAGCGGGCGGCGAGCAGGCGGCGGAACGACTCGACCCGGTCGGGGTCGGCCTCGCCCGCCTCGATCGCCTCGTCGAGCCCGCACTCCGGCTCGTCGCTGCCGTGGGTGCAGCCGCGGGGGCACGTCTCGGTCATCTCGTCGAGGTCGGGGAACGCCTCGATGAGGTTCTCCGGCTGCACGTGGGCGAGCCCGAACGACCGGATCCCGGGGGTGTCGATGATCCAGCCGGCCGTGTCGGGCAGCTCGAGGAGGTAGGCGCTCGTCGAGGTGTGGCGACCGCGTCCGGTGACGGCGTTGACGATCCCGACCTCCCGGTGGGCGTCGGGCACGAGCGCGTTGACGAGGGTGGACTTCCCGACGCCGCTGTGCCCGACGAGGACGCTGGTGCGGCCGTGCAGCCGCTCGCGCAGCTCGGCGAGGTCGCCGGCGGCCTCGCCCTTGAGCTGGGTGACGACCCAGGGCACCCCCAGCGAGCGGTAGGTCGACAGCAGTGTCTCGGGGTCGGCGAGGTCGGCCTTGGTGAGGCACAGCAGCGGCGCCATCCCAGCGTCGTACGCCGCCACGAGCGCGCGGTCGATCAGGCGCGGGCGCGGCTCGGGATCGGCCAGCGCGGTCACCACGACCAGCTGGTCGGCGTTGGAGACGATCACCCGCTCGACCGGGTCGTCGTCGTCGGCCGTGCGGCGCAGCGTCGTGGTGCGGGGAACCACCTCGACGATCCGGGCGAGCGACCCGTCGTCGCCGCTGGTGTCGCCGACCACGCGGACGTGGTCGCCGACCACGACTCCCTTGCGGCCCAGGGGGCGCGACTTCATCGCCATCACCCGGTGGCCGTCGACGAGCAGGGTGAAGCGGCCGCGGTCGACGGTGACGACGCGACCCGCGACGGCGTCGTCGTAGGTCGGGCGGTCCTTGGTGCGGGGGCGGGTGCGGCGGCGTGGGCGCTCGTAGTGCTCGTGGTCCTGGTCCGAGTAGCGCCCGGTCGTCACGGGGTCGTCCCCGTCGACGCGCCGACACCGCTCGGTGTCCCGTGCACGGCCCGGCTCCACGCGCTCGCGAAGTCGGGGAAGGTCTTGGCCGTGGTGCCGATGTCCTCGACGAGCACGTCGTCGACGGCGAGCCCGAGGATGACGCCCGCGTGGGCCATGCGGTGGTCGGCATAGGTGCGGAACGAGCCGCCGTGCAGGGTCGCCGGCCGGATCGTGAGCCCGTCCTCGCGCTCGGTGACGTCGGCCCCCAGCCGGCCGAGCTCGGTGGCCAGCGCGGTGATGCGGTCGGTCTCGTGGCCGCGGATGTGCGCGACCCCCCGGAGGTGGGAGGGGGAGTCGGCCAGGGCGCAGAGGGCGGCGACCGCCGGGGTCAGCTCGCCCACGTCGTGCAGGTCGAGGTCGACCCCGGAGAGCCGCGGCGGTCCCACCACGGTGAGGTCCCCGTCGGCCAGGCTCACCTCGCAGCCCATGAGGCTGAGGATCTCGCGCAGCTCGTCGCCGGGCTGCGTGGTGGCGGCGGGCCAGTCGGTGACGGTGACCCGACCGCCGGTGGCGGCCGCGAGTGCGAGGAACGGGGCCGCGTTGGACAGGTCGGGCTCGATGTCGTGGTCGACGGCCCGGACCGGGCCGGGCGCGACCGACCAGCGGTTGGCGTCGCTGTCGTCGACAGCGACCCCGTGCTGGCGGAGCATCTGCACCGTCATCTCGATGTGGGGGAGCGACGGCACCGGCTTGCCGACGTGGCGCACGTCGACGCCGTGGTCGTAGCGGGCGCCCGCGAGCAGCAGCGCGGAGACGAACTGCGACGAGGCGCTGGCGTCGATGGTGACGGTGCCTCCGGGCACGGAGCCCGTGCCGTGCACGGCGAAGGGGAGCGCGCCCCGGCCGCCGTCGTCGACCCGGACGCCGAGCGCGCCCAGAGCGGTCAGCATCTGGCCGACGGGGCGCAGCCGCATGTGGGGGTCGCCGTCGAAGCGGACCGTGCCGTCCGCCAGCCCGACGACCGGCGGGACGAAGCGCATCACCGTGCCGGCGAGGCCGCAGTCGACGTCGGCGTCGCGGTCCCAGGCGGCGGGCGTGACCGCCCAGTCCCCGGAGCCGGTGTCGTCGATGCCCGTGCCGAGCGAGGTGAGGGCGGCGGCCATGAGCAGCGTGTCGCGCGAGCGCAGGGGACGTCGTACGACGCTCGGGCCGTCGGAGATCGCGGCCAGCACGAGGGCGCGGTTGGTCAGGGACTTGCTGCCGGGCAGCGAGACGACCCGGTCGACGGTGTCGGTGGGGCGCGGGGCCGGCCAGAGGTCACTCACCCGCGCACCCTATCGAGGTCAGGTCAGCTGGGCCTTGGCGAGCTTTGCCTCGCGGCGGGCGGTCTTGGCGACCTGCTTGGCCTCGCGGCGCACGTCGGTAGCGGCGCGGCGGGCCCGCCACGCCAGGCCGGGCTTGCCCTCGGTGTCGACCGCGGCGAGGAGCAGGCCGCCGAGGACGGAGGTGTTCTTGTAGAACTGCAGGCGCTGGGCGTTCTTGGCCTGGGGGTCGGTCTCGTTCCAGAAGGCATGGCCGGCGAGGGTCGTCGGCACGAGGGAGGCCGCCAGCACGGTCGCGCTGAGACGCGGAGCGCGTCCGGTGGCCAGCGCGGCGGCGGCCAGGATCTGGGCGCCGGCGTTGATCCGGACCAGCGTGGCCGGATCGGTGGGGATCGGGGCCTTGGGCACGGCCTGCTGGGCGACCGGCACGACCTTGTCGGTCAGCTTCTTCGCCTTCGCCGCGTGACCCTCCGTGTTGCGGAGGGCGTTGATGCCGCCGGCGACGAAGATCGTGGCCAGCATGGGACGTGCGAGCAACCGGGTGATCGTCATGCGTCCTTGTCTACACGATGCGCGGGGAGGGCGCTCCGTCCACAGGGGTGCTGCCCCGGGTCGGGGCCGCCGGGCGGTCAGCCGAGGGCCGCGCGCCAGGTGTTGTTGCCGGTGTCGGCGTCGCTCCCGGGCGGGGTCAGCGTTGCCACCACGGCGCCGCCCTGGGGGATGACCACCTCGACGGTGACGGACGTGTCGCCGGAGACCTGGCAGGTGGCGACCGTCCTGACGGCGGTGCACCGACCGTCGGCGGTGCGGACGACCTGGGCGTCGATGCCCTCGATCCGCAGCTGGGCGGTCGTCCCGCCGAGGCCGGCCACCCGCACCACGACGGCGTACGTCGGACGTGCCCCGCCGACCGTCCCGGACACCGAGGCGTCGGCGGGCGGAGGCGTCGGGCTCGGGTCCTGGGTGGGGGTGGGGTTCGAGGTCGGGTTCGACGTCGGGTTGGACGTCGGGTTGGACGTCGGGTTCGAGGTCGGGTTGGACGTCGGGTTCGACGTCGGGTTGGACGTCGGGTTGGACGTCGGGTTGGACGTCGGGTTCGAGGTCGGGTTCGAGGTCGGGTTCGAGGTCGGGTTGGACGTCGGGTTGGACGTCGGGTTCGAGGTCGGGTTGGACGTGGGGTTCGACGTCGGCGTCTGGCCCGGGACGGTGTCCTGCGTGTCGTCGCTGTCGAGCGTCGGGTCGGTGCCCTGGGTGGGGTCGGATCCGGGGACGGTGTCGGTGGCGGGGACGGAGCCCGGGGTGACGTCGACGTCACCCGGCGGGAGGACGCGCGCCGGCGGGCCGCTTCGGAGCCGCAGGCTCCTCGGCGACCGGTCGCCGTTGGTCGTGGAGGCGTCTCCGCCGGCGCTCGTCGTGGAGCTGTCCGAGGTCGCAGCACGTGTTGGTGCGGCGGTGGGGGTGGTGGGGCCTCGCAGCCCGAGGGCGATCCCGCCGGCGACAACGACGGTGCTCACCGCCACCCCCGCGACCGCGGCGACACCGGCGTTGCCGGTCAGGAGGTCGCGGACGCGGCCCAGCACCACTCCGATGCCGACCGGCGCAGCGGCGGTCACGGCGGTGGCGCCGAGGTAGGCGGTCGCGACGCCACCGAGGAGCAGCGGGGCGAGGAGGGCGCCGAGGTTGGAGTTGACCTCGGTGAGCTCGAGGTAGATCGCCATGCACGAGCGGCACTCCTCGAGGTGGTGCTCGACCTTCGTCGCGTCGCGACGTGACGACGCGCCACGGACGTAGGCCCCGAGCTGGCCGTGGGTCCACCGGCAGGAGTCCTCGTCGAGCTCCGCGGCGTGCTGGGTCAGGAAGGCCTGGCGGAGTCCCTCGCGGGCGCGGTAGGCGAGCGCGGAGACCGAGTTGGCGCTCATCCCGAGCATCGGCGCGATGTCCGCGGGCTTGTCCCCCTCCACCTCGGTGTGCCACAGCACGAGCTGCCAGCGCTCGGGGAGGCTCGCGAACGCAGCTGCGGCTGCGGCGCTCTCGAAGCCCTCGACGGCCGTGTCGCGGAACGGCACGCCCGGGTCGAAGGCCTCCATGTCGTCGGTCGTGTGCAGCCGGGACCCGGCCCGGAAGCGGTCGACCTGGAGCCGCCGCACCGCGGTCAGCAGGTAGGCGCGGAAGGCGAGGTCGGGGCCGCCGCCGCGCTGGAGCACCCCCAGCACCTTGACGAACGCCTCGGACACGAGGTCCTCGGCGTCCCCCCCGGGGACGAGCTGGCGCGCGAGGCGACGGGCCGCGTCGACGTGGCGCTCGAAGAGCGTGCCGTAGGCGTCGAGGTCCCCGCCGCGCACCGCCGAGATCAGCTCGGCGTCGCTGGGCGCCTCGACGCTGGTGGTCACGCTCATGGTTGGACGCTCATGTTGGACGCTTCCGGGAACCCCACCCGACGGTCGTCGGTCCATCCGACTGTATCCCCGCCGGGGCGTCGACGGCCCCGGAAAGTGAAGAAACGGAAACGTCGGTCAGGTCCGCGTCATGGGTCGTCATGAGCACCGTCACATCCATAGAGCATGGCTGGAACTTGGCCAGAGCATGACCTGGGGGACCCGGGAGGGGGTATGCCGTGAAGATCTTCGCCACGCTGGGGCGTCGACTCGCGGCTGCCGATCCTGGGGTGAGCGAGCCGGAGCCCACCGTCGAGCGGTCGGGGTTGCCGCACCGGTTCGAGGCTGTCGGAGAAGCGCTCACCTCAGGATCGGACGTCATCGACGTCTGTTCCGTCGCGGGCCAGGAGCTGGCCCGCGACGGGGCGTCCGTCGAGGAGACGCTCGCCGGGCTGCGTGCCACGTGGCGGGGGGTGACCGGCGGCGATCCGTCGTACGACGTCGTCACGGCGCTGCTCACGGCGTGGAGCGAGACCACGCTGGGCTACCTCAACCAGCTCTCCTGCGAGGACCCGCTCACCGGGCTGTCCAGCCAGGCCCACCTGCGCAGCCGGCTCTCGGAGCTCTACCGCCTCGGTGGTGCCGGGACGGACAGCGGCATCGGCGGCTACGCGCTCGTCGTCTTCGAGATGCCGTCGGGCGACCCGTCCGACGAGCCCGGCGACCACTTCACCCGCGCGATGCGCGTGGCGCGGTCCGGCGAGCTGGCGCGCACGGCGTTCGCCCGCGACGAGACGGTCGCGCGCCTCGGCATGCGCCGCGTGGGGATCCTGACCCGGCGCGACGACCACCTCGGACGGCGGGTCCGGGTGTTGCGCACCCTGCTCGACGGCACCGAGCCGCACGGCCTGGTGCGGGTGTGGATCGAGGGGCTCCCGTCCACGGACGCGGTGGCCGGCATGCTGCTCGACGAGCTGGCCCGCGGCTGAGCCGACCCCGGCGCCGGGCTCCCCTAGGGTGGGTCCTGTGTGCGGTCGCTATGCCTCGTCCCGGAACGCGGACGACCTCGTCGAGGAGTTCGAGGTCGTCGACACCCGGATCGCCGCGCCACTGGCGGCCGACTACAACGTCGCGCCGACCAAGGAGGTCTACGCCGTCGTGGAGCGCCCGCCGTCGCGGGAGTCGGGGCGGGACGCGACCGAGCCTCCGCAGCGCCAGCTCCGCGTCCTGACGTGGGGGCTGGTGCCGTCCTGGGCCAAGGACCCGTCGATCGGCAACCGGATGATCAACGCCCGGATGGAGACCGTCGCGGAGAAGCCCGCCTACCGCAAGGCCTTCGCCACCCGGCGGGCGCTGCTGCCGGCCGACGGCTACTTCGAGTGGTACCCGACGTCGCGCACCAACGCCAAGGGCAAGCCGGTCAAGCAGCCGTTCTTCATCCGCCCCAAGGACGGCGGCGTGCTCGCGATGGCCGGGCTCTACGAGATCTGGCGCGACCCGACGAGAGCCGAGGACGACCCCGCCCGGTTCCGCTGGACCTGCACGGTGCTCACGACGCAGGCCGAGGACTCGCTCGGCCACATCCACGACCGGATGCCGCTGATGGTCGAGCGCGAGCGCTGGCACGAGTGGCTCGACCCGACCACGCCCGGTGACACCTCGCTCCTCGTGCCCGCGGCCCCGGGTCGCCTCGAGGCCTACGCCGTGCCCACGCTGGTCAGCAACGTGCGCAACAACGGACCCGAGCTGGTCGAGCCGCTGCCCCTGGAGGACGTCGAGTGAAGAAGGCTTCTGTCCGTACGGTCGCCACGCCCCACGGTGAGGGCCGGCTGCACACGCGTCGTGCCACGAGCCCGATGGCGACGATGTTGCTGAGCCACGGCGCCGGCGGGGGCGTGGACGCCCGGGACCTGTGGGCACTGGCCGACGCCCTGCCCGCCCAGGGCGTCTCGGTCGTCCTCTTCGAGCAGCCGTGGCGGGTCGCGGGCCGCAAGATCGCGACCGCCCCGCCGACCCTCGACGCCGCCCTCCGGTGCGCGGCCGACGTGATGCGCGTGCGTACGCCCCTCGTCGTGGGCGGCCGGTCCGCGGGCGCCCGCTCCGCGGCTCGTACGGCGCGCACGCTGGGTGCCTCGGGCTGCCTGGCCCTGTCCTTCCCGCTGCACGCGCCGGGCAAGACCGAGCCGACCAGGATGCCGGAGCTGCAGGGCGTCGGTCTGCCGACGCTCGTGGTGCAGGGGGAGCGCGACCCGATGGGGCGGCCCGAGGAGTTCCCCGGCGACCTCGACGGGCTCGACGTGGTGGTGATCCCGGGCGGTGACCACGGCCTCAAGGTGCCCGCGCGGGGCGAGGTGAGCCAGGACGAGGCGATGGGGATCGTCGTCGAGTCGACGCTCGAGTGGCTGGTCCGCGAGGTCGTCGGGAATCCCCGGCGGGGGTGAGGTGTTGAGGCCGGTGTGACTGCACTGACCCTCGATCGACCCACGGCGGTACTGTGGGAGGCGATGACTGAATCGCTCCGGGACGAGATGTCCCCACCTGCAGAGATCGCCGTCGAGGACGAGACCTCCGACCAGCGCACCGCGCGCTTCGAGCGTGACGCGCTTCCCTTCCTCGACCAGCTCTACGGCGCGGCGATGCGGATGACCCGCAACCCCGCCGACGCCGAGGACCTCGTGCAGGAGACGTTCGCGAAGGCCTACAGCGCCTTCCACCAGTTCAGGCCCGGCACCAACCTCAAGGCCTGGCTCTACCGGATCCTGACGAACACCTACATCAACTCCTACCGCAAGAAGCAGCGTCAGCCGCAGCAGTCGATGTCCGAGGACGTCGAGGACTGGCAGCTCGCCCGCGCGGAGTCGCACTCCTCGACCGGTCTCCGGTCCGCGGAGATGGAGGCGCTCGAGCACCTGCCCGACTCCGAGGTGAAGGACGCGCTGCAGCGCCTGCCCGAGGAGTTCCGCCTCGCGGTCTACCTCGCCGACGTCGAGGGGTTCCCCTACAAGGAGATCGCCGAGATCATGGACACCCCGATCGGCACCGTGATGTCGCGCCTGCACCGCGGCCGCCGCCAGCTCCGCGACATGCTGGCCGACTACGTGCGGGCCAACGACCTGCTGCCGGCGTCCACCGTGCCCGGCCAGGGAGAGGGGAACGAGTCGTGAGCAGCCACGAGCACGGCATGGAGGACGGCAAGGAAGACTGCGTCGACTACATCGAGCGCATCGTCTACTTCATCGACAACGAGCTCGACCAGGCCGACTGCGCCGTCGTCGAGATGCACCTGCGCGAGTGCGGTCCGTGCCTCGAGCGCCATGACCTCCAGAAGGCCGTCAAGCAGCTCGTCGCCCGCTCCTGCTCCGAGTCCGCGCCGGAGTCCCTCCGCGACCGCGTACGCCTGCAGCTCCGCGAGGTGCGGGTGCAGATCACCGAGGGCAACGCCTGAGCCTCGGCTCGACCCGATTGGCCGCCTCCGGGCGGATTTGAGACACTGCTCCGAGCACCGACTCCAGGAGGACCACCATGGGCAAGACCGGACGCAAGCGCCGCGCTCGCAAGAAGAAGGGCGCGAACCACGGCAAGCGCCCCAACGCCTGACGCGCACCCGCGCCGTCATCTCGTAGAAGTCCCCGCCACGGCGGGGACTTTTGCATGTCCCGGGGCCCCCACCTGCCGCCTTGTACGTTGACCCGATGAGCGAGAAGAGCATGCGGGAGCGGATGCTGGCGGGGGAGCCCTACATCTCGGACGACCCGGTCCTGGCCCAGGAGTCGCAGCGCGCCCAAGGGCTCGCGCACCGGATCAACACCATGGACCCCAACGACGCGAGCGGTCGGCGCGCACTGCTCGAGGAGCTGCTGGGCGGCTTCGGCGAGCACAGCGAGGTCCGGCCGCCCCTCCAGTGCGACTACGGCTACCAGACCACGATCGGCGCCCGCACCTTCGTCAACTGGGGCGTGACCTTCCTCGACGTCGCCGCGATCACGATCGGCGACGACGTCCAGATCGGCCCGAACGTGCAGCTGCTCACGGCGACCCACCCGCTCGAGCCCCAGCCGAGGCGCGACAAGTGGGAGGCCGCCGAGCCCATCACGATCGGCGACAACGTGTGGCTCGGTGGCGGTGTCATCGTCTGCCCCGGCGTCACCATCGGTGCCGACACCGTCGTGGGTGCGGGGTCGGTCGTCACCCGCGACCTGCCGGCCGGGGTCGTCGCCGTCGGGTCCCCGGCCCGGGTGCTCCGCGAGCTCTGACCCTGACCCCGGTCCGGCGCCCGGGTCACCCGAGCCTGGGCCGTCCCCGCCACGGCGGGGGCTCTTGCATGTCCGGGGTCGATCTAGGCGAAGTAGAGCTCGACGCCGTCCTCGATCGCCTCGGCCATCGCTGTGCCCTGTTGCTCGGTCAGCCTGGTCGTGCCGGTGTGGTCGACGAGGAACGCCTGGCCGTGGGGTGCGCGCCAGAGGTGCCGCCCGGGCCCGACGACGCGGGTGGTGAACCCGCCGTGGGTCTTGGTGCGGTGGTGGCGCCGGCGTAGGGGGCCGGAGTTGTGGGGGCCGGTCTGGCCGGGTGGGCCGGTGTCGTCATAGGGGATGGCGTGGTCGTAGTCGACGCCGTCGCGGGTGGCCGAGCGTGGGGTGTAGGGGAAGCAGTCGCCGCCTGTCTGGACCCAGGCGTGGTCCTTGACCACCTCGGGGTGCTCGTAGGCGTCGACGCGACGACGCATCCGCAGGTCGAGGACCGGGGTGAGGGTGACGTCGGCATTGCCGAGGACCTCGTGGAGCTGTCGTACGTCGATGGGGCCGACACCTTCGACCCGGGCGACCCCCTGCCCGGTGTGGAGGGCGTCGTCGGTGAGGTGGACGAAGAGTCGTCCGCGGCCGCGGAGCCTCGCCAGCTTGCGGGCGGGGAGTGAACAGAGCCGGTCCACGGTGTCGGCCAGGTGGTCGGGTGCCCACGCGGGCTGCTCGGGCTCGCCGGAGTCCGTGCCTGCACCATCGTTGGTGTGCTCGAGGAGCAGCTTGAGGAGGTCGACCGGCCGGGCGAGCCAGCCCATCGCGAGGGAGCGGAGCTCGTCGTGGTTGTGGTCGCGGCCCATCGTCTCGGCGAGGATCTCGGCCACGCGCTCGACCATGGCGTCGATCCAGGCGGCGTCGCCGGCGGTGACGCGGGCGATGATGTGGCGGTAGCCGAACTCGTCGGTGCGGGAGAGGCGGACGTAGCGCTCGTGGCGGGACCGCTCGCGCTCGGCGCGGTGGGTCTCGGGATCGGCCTCGATGACCTTGGCCCGAGCGATCTCGAGGACCGTCGACGGGGCGTGGCCGCCGATCGCCTTCGCCACGGCGCGGTCCACGCGGTCGACCTGCTCGGACAGCAGCGCACGTGAGATGACGGCCACCTTGCGCGCCACCCACGGCTCGCAGTCGCCAGCCTCGACGACCGCCCAG
Organism: Nocardioides sp. P5_E3; assembly: GCF_054049275.1. Classification (NCBI taxonomy): domain Bacteria; kingdom Bacillati; phylum Actinomycetota; class Actinomycetes; order Propionibacteriales; family Nocardioidaceae; genus Nocardioides; species Nocardioides sp. P5_E3. Next base: position 16,451 of record NZ_JBFUMR010000012.1, on the reverse strand, counting down.
GTGAGCGGCAGGCGGTGGGCCAGGTCGAGCCCGTCGGCGACGAGGGCGCGGGTCGTGGCGGGGTGGGTCTCGCGCGACATGGCCAGCTCAGGGATGGCGTGCTCGCGGACCGGGGGAGTGCCGTCACCGCCGGGCGTCACCATGGGATCGCGGACATCGCGCGGGTGACCGCTGACGACGGCCCACTGGATCGCGAGCCGGATCTCCTCCACCTCCGCCAGGCGGCGCGACCGGAGCGCCCCGGCAGCCAGCTCCAGTAGCTCCCTCGCCGATGCCTCATCGGCCGCCTGTGGCGGCTGGTGGGGGAGGAGGGAGTTGGGCATGGCTCATTCTATCGAACACGTGTTCGATCGACAATGAGTTGCGGCAACCGTTTGGAGAGACTTCCTGACGGTGAGGCATTAGCGGCGATATGACGCGCCCACGCCTAGCTAGCGCCTTGTGGCGAGAAAGCCTTCGAGGGTTTCGACGACGAGGTGGTGGTCCTCGAGTTCGGGGAGGCCCGAGACCGCGACGGTGCCGACACAGCCGGTGCCTCGCACCAGGATGGGGAAGGCGCCGCCGTGGGCGGCGTAGTCCGACGGGTGCAGTCGGGCGTCTGCGTCGAAGGACCCGCCATCGACCCGGAACTGTTCGCCAACGCGGAGCGAGGAACGTCCGTAGCGGTCGACCACGGCGCTCTTGCGTTCAAGCCAGCCGTCGTTGTCCGCTGACGAGCCCGCGAGCGCAGCGTGGAACAGGCGTTGGCCGTTGCGGCGGATCGAGATGGCAACCGGGAGCGCAGCGGCGAGGGCGGCCTCTCGCAGGGCGACTCCGAGTGCCCAGGCGGTGTCTTCGTCGAAGTGGTCGAAGATCAAGCGCGACTCCTGCTCCGCGAGCGCGTCGAGCAGCTCTCGGCCGGTCACAGCCCGGCTCCCAAACCTCGCATCGAATGCCGTTCGAGGCTGACTCGGGTGGCTTCGGGGACGTCGAGGGCCGTGATCAGTGGGGCAACGGCGTACCTGCCGTAGCCGACCAGTCCGATCGGATTCACGTGATCACATCTCCTCAACGACGACGCTCGCGCCAGTCTGCCTCGGTCCAAGTGCCAGCGGTCAAGCCATCCGCTCACCTGCATACAACAGAGGCCTGTAAAGGCAGCGGATAGACGCACTCATCGCGGCAGATCCGGGCGTTGCATCCCCCACGTGGCACGGGCGCTACTGCAAGGGTCTCCGGCACAGGGTCAATCAGACCCCGGTTTAGGAGCCGCTATCACGAGGGAAGGCAGAGTTGGCTTCCAGAATCTCTAGGCCGGTCATGCCAGCATCACGCAATGTTTCCCGAACCTCCCCGCTGATCACCACTCGGCCCGTGCGTCGCCCTCGGCGCAGGCTGTGCACCGGGCCGGGAGCATCGACCTAGCGTCGCAGCTGGGAGGCGTACAGCGTGTGGGTGTGCCCGGAGTAGCGGGCGAGGTAGGAGACAGCCGCGAGCTGGGCTGGCGTCATCGCGTCGGGTTGGAACGGCAGGAGGGTGTTCATTGGTCTCACCTGGCGGAGTCGGGAATCCCCGACCTGGTCCGCCGACTGAGGACGAGGCGCTTGCCTGCGGGGCCGCGGCAGGTATCGCGGCGGTCTGACGCACCTATCGCATGAGCTCCTGCAGGTGCGCGGCCGGCGCGCTGGCGCGGACGGGGGCTTCAGCGCCGGCCGCGCGAGTCGGTGTCCGCGAGCTCGGCTCGCACGACATGGAACTGACGCCCACTGCGCGGCATCCATCCGACCGCCGCGTGGCCGCCTTCTCCAAGCGCGATGGTGAATGCGTCGGGAGGACTGCCCGCTCGCGTCACGTTCACCGGCGCGGTCCACCGCTGTCCGGCTCGCTTGTACCTGGCACGCAGCTGCGGCTCCTCGCCTTTGGCCGCCCACACCACCAGCGCATCCCCACGTCGGTTCACTGCGAGCTGCGCGTCGGGGTTGACCGAACGCGGGCGCGTGACGTTGGGGGCAAGGATGCAGGGCCGGCGCCACTCGCCGTCCGCGCGACTCCACCTGACCAACAGGTCTCCGCCGTCCCACCACCCCAGCAGCGCTCGCCCCTTGGCATCCGTGCCTACGGGGTTCCAGAAGAACCCATCAGTCGGTGCCGGGTGCCGGGCCGGAGACTGCCAGCGGCCCGAAGGGGTCATGCGCACGGTGAACTGCGACCCAGGCACTGGGTCCCCTTCGTACCCAGTGCGATCACGCAGGACCACCGCGGAACCGTCGGCGCTGACAGTCAAGTCGTGACTCAGGAATCCGCCACCAGGGAGACGTTCTGGGGAACCCCACCCACCCTCGACAGGGCGGCGGACTGCATACAGGCGTTCGCGGGCGTTGTTCCCCCGACTGAACAGCAACACGACCCGTCCCGCATCGTCGATACCCGCCTCTTGCAGCGACGCGTCCTTCGCGACCAGCTCCGCAGGCCCCCACCCTGCGCCGGCGGTCGGCCGGTAGGAGGCGTACAGGCGCTGGCGTCGCCCCTCGAACTGACTCCAGGCCACCACAGCAGCGCCGGACGGATTCACTCCAAGCGCATGACCCGAGACGAAGCCGGCTCCCAGCACCGCCGGCAAACTCGACCACGCGCCGCCGGACGARCCTCGGTCGGCGACCGTGACCTCGAAGATCTCGTTGAAGTGCGACGGTCCGCCGGTGTACCCAAGGCCATCCGAGAACCACACCAGCGTCTGCACACCTGCCGCATCCGCCGCCAGGACGTCGTGCAATCCCGACCCGCTGAACACCTGGCGGTGCTCGGGGTCCGGAGGACCCGCGGGTGACTGAGGGTCGCCGGGTCCGGGCGGGACGTCCAGAGTGCGAATCTCCCCAGCGTCCAACGAGACGGTCCACGCGACCGTCGCCGTGCCGGTGCGACTCACGAACACATCGTCGAGCGTCCCGTACACGGGTAGACGGTGAGTCATGGTTTCGCCCAAGCGCCGCAGGCGCTTCGGCTCCGACGGGCACGGCGCCGGCCCCTCGTCAGCAGTTCCTCGAACCGTGCCGACCTCGGTCGCCGTCTCGGTGGTAGCCGCTGCTTCTGCCGATAGCACGCCTTGGGAGCCAGACGAATCCTCTGCCGCACACGCAACTGCGCTGCCCAGCAGCAGCGACACCACCGCCAAGCGCTGAGCGGTGCTCAGTCTGTGGGTGCCCATGCGTCGAGTGTGCGCCGCCCATCGCGTTTCCGCCCAGGGCTGCCGTCCCGATCAGGCCGGGAACTTCAGGCACATGCTCATCGGCACGAGCGTCGCTCCGCGGGCGACGGTACGCGGCGCAATGTGGCGCCCCGGGCGGTACGCGTCGAAAAGACGCGCAGGTGTGTTCGGGCGGCACCCCCGGGTGGTCGACTCCGAAGTGGTGCGCTCGACGACAGACGTGGTCTCGGCTCCAGCCGCGTCTTGGGGTCACGCGTCTGTGCCGCACCGCGCCCGTCTGACGGCGTTCTGGCGCCGCTGCCTGTCGACGACTGGTTGCCTAGCGCCTGACGTCGCATCCGGCGGTTGCCGTCAGCCTCGCCTCGTGCTGTTTAGACTCCTGCAACTGATGTCATGGCATCACCTCGAGCCGAATCCTGAGTACAGGCCCCACTCCTACGCGCCGCCACGGGCAGGGTCTTGCTCGCGAGTGGTGGTGCGTCGCGGAACCTGTCGTCAGTTGCTTCGCCAACGGTCGACAATGAACGCATGACCGACCCCCGCACGGATGTGGCCGATCGACTTTTGGATATCGCCTACCAGATGACAGCCGCGACAGGACCCGCGGCACTTTCAGTCCGCGCAGTGCAGCGAGAGGCTGGCGTGTCGGCAGCAACGGCGTACTGGCACTTCAAGGATCGCGCCGACCTGTTGCTGGCAGTCGGTCGAAGAGCGACTGCGGACCTCGCAAACGCACTCGACGAAGCGATTCATGGTCCTCGCCAAGGGATTGACTCCGACCTCGCAGCGATTTGCTTGGCCTACATGCACTTCGCGAAGGACCATCCGGGCCTGTTCCGAGCCGTGGTGTGGAGCTCGTCGATCGAGGAGCTTCTACAGCCCTCGGCGGCGGCCAGGGGTCGCTCGGGGCTTGCGGCGTTCGAGATCCTCCAGCAAGCGGTCCGGGACGCCATCGGGGATGGGGCCGGCGGGCTGTCGGTGGACGACGTCTCGATTCACGTCTGGGCGGCCTCTCACGGACTGGCTGTCCTGCTGATGGACAGTCCACTCGCTGACCTGCCCGAAGCGGAACAGGAACGGCTACGTCGCCAGCACGCCTGCGTCGTCCTGCAGTCGATCGTGGGGTCTCAACAGCGAACCGGGGAATGAATCTATCACCGCTAAAGTTGTGCCGTGGGTGACGTCGCGATCGTCGTCGCGCCACCGACAACGAAGCGAGGAATCATGACCGTCAAGCTCAGCCACCCCGAAGGCCTGCTGCGGCAGAGCGACTACGCCCCCGTCGCGACCGCGACCGGGACCCGCACCGTCCTGCTCGCGGGACAGGCTGCGGCGACCCCTGCAGGGGAGCCGACCTCGAACGACCTCGCGGAGCAGGTTCACTCAGCGTTGAAGAACGTCGCGGTGGGCGTGCGCGGCGCCGGTGGAGACGTCGACGACATCGCCCGCTTGACGATCTACATCGTCAACTGGAACGCCGACATGGCCACCGCGCTCTTCGACGGCATCTCACGGGCACAGGAACTCGAGGGCTACCCGGCCCCGATGCCTCCCCTGACTGTGATCGGCGTCCAGGCCCTCTGGACGCCCGATTTCCTTGTCGAGATAGAGGCAACCGCGGTCCTGGCCTGACCGAGCCCACGACCGGTCAGCGAGGCGCGGATCACGGGCACCTGTCGGGCGCAAGCCATCAAGCATCACCGAGCAACCCGTGTTCGCCCCCTTTAGAGCACCTCCGTCTGGCTCCGCATCGAACCGGACGGATGGCCGTGCCCACACCCCGATCCCTCGTCGCCATGACACTGGCTGATAGTCGAGCTGCGCCGGCAGGCGGCGGAATTACTCACTTATCGCGACCGATGCGGACGTCTAGTCCAAGAATCCGGTCGCGGGGGCGATGTGCTCCAGGAATTCCCGGAACTTCGGAATCAGCTGCGCATCGGTCAAGTCGGCTCCGGGGCTCGACGTGTTGGAGCACCCGCCCGCCCCGAGCCCGAGCGGAGCGCCGCCCAACTGCGCACGTCGAGGCGAGCGACTCGCGACACGTGAATCAAGACGGATTCCAAATGGATTGTTAGTGGTTGGCGTGAGCATGGCTGGCAGTGACCCACCACACGACGAACGGTCACGACCCTTCCGGCGCGCCTCGAGACAGCACTACCGTGCCAAGCGTGAAGCCTCATGGCGGATTCGCTTTCGTGGCGCTGGTCGTCTTAGCGCTCTCCGGCTGCGGCGGGTCGGACGACGACAAGAGGCACGCTGACCAGAATCCTCCAGTCTCGCCCTCGACCTCTTTGGAGGCGGCGTTGCCGAAGACCTCCGTGTGTGAGGACAAGGATGGCGACGGCGGCGCGGTAGACCTCCTGTCGGCCAGGATCGGCATCCAAGACGACGAAGTCCTCTTGAGCGCCGAGCTCGCCGGACCAGTTCCACAGACAGATGACGTCTGGGTGGGATTTCACGTACAGAGCGCCGACTTCCAAATCATCCGGCAGGTTGCCATGAGGTGGACGGACGGACGCATGGTCAAGCCGTACGTCTACGAGGACAGCACAAGAAAGAGGGCCAACCTCCGCCTGTCCCCATCCGACGTTGAGGTCGACGGAAACACGGTCACCATGACGGTTCCTGGGTCACTGGTCGGCGACCTAAAACCGGGTCGTTCGGGGTGGTTTGCGTTCACCGATTGGACCGGCCAAGCCGACCGGAAATCGGATGGTTGCCCGGGCCAGGGCATGAGGAGGCAGCCCTTCTAACCCGACGCGGCGAGGGATCTCGACGTCACGGCCGCAAACGCCCGCCGGCGCGCCTACCCGTCTCGCGGCGGAAGGACGCGGCCCCTCCCGGCACATGGCCGGCGCTTGCTTGAACAGACGCCCCGCGGGATCGTGACAGGGTCCGTTCCCACGACCGGGGAGGGAGAGGTGTCAGGACGCATCGAGCTGCTGTCGCTGATCTCGCTGGCTGTGTTCGCCGTGGGATGCAGCGCCGATGACCGTGCCTTGCCTGTGGAGCGGGGGCCGTCAGCAAGCGAGACCGCAGCCTCCGAGTCTGTGACGCGAGACCGCGCACCGACGGTCGATCGCGACGATCTCGCCGCGTTCATGAAGAAGGCCGAGCTCGTCGACCGCGTCGGTGCTCAGTTCGAGCTGAGAGATGTCCAGTACACCTCTCCCACCGATGCGGTGGCATGGTTCGACGGCCGGGAGTCTGGCGACACGGTCATCTCGACCACCGACGACAACTGGGTCAACGCATCCCATCTCCTGATCCGGTACGGCCTTGCGCAGAACCTTTCCTACCTTCCTCTGGGACGCGGGGCTGTCGCGATCAAGCCCCAAGGTGGTTCTTCCCGCGGGGCGGCTCCACCATTCGTCCTGTACGCAAGCGGCGAAGCGGAGCCTTTGCGGATCGTGGAGCCGCGGGCACCCGACACCAACAGCGACCTCCTCGAGATCGACAGCTACCACTTCTTCTGGGCCATCGATGCACCAGTGCGCACCCTGGCCCCGGATGACAGCATGATGTTGGAGAGCCTGTGGGCGACCGATGTCGAGGCCGGAGAGATCTTCCCGCTCGCTGGCCCCCCTCCCGGTGACGTTCAGATGTCAGTGCCGGGGCGCGACGGTGCAGCGTTGATCATTGACGGGTACCGCGGTAGCGACGAGGCCTGGCGGTTCCACACCAGCACGGATCGTGGCCAGACGTGGCAACGGACAGACGTGAAGCTTCCCCTCGGTCGGCAACGAATTTTGCCCGACGCCCCGGCATCTCCCTATGCAATCGGACCCGGGGCCTCCCAGGCCCTCGCCCTGGCTGACTACGGAATCGACACGCCGCACCACCTTCGGCAACTGTGGCGGACCGATGACGAGGAGCAGTTCCGTCGCGTGCGGCTGCCACGGGATCAGATGCCCTTCGCTGGTATGGCGTTCGCTCCCGATGGATCGCTCCTCCTTGCCGAGGTCGACGACACCGAGTGCCTCATCTCGACGCCTGTATGCACTCGAGGAGGACAGATCTGGCGTCTGCCGCCGAACGGGAGCGACCCCGTCCCTCTTGAAGGCGGACCCGCCCTGTTCGGCCACCACGGGATGGACTTGCTCGACGCAAGTGGGGGCGTCATCGTCGCGCGCACCGGATACGACACGCTCGCCATCTCGACCGACGGGTACACATGGTCCGAGGTCGCTCCAGGTCGTTGAGCGCCCAATTGGAGAGGAGTTGGTCGACGCCTGTGCGGGGCATGGGCGGCGGAATGACACGGCTCCTCGGGCGTCCGCCGAGAGAGCGGAGATGCTGGCACTTGGCGTAGCCGCATCGTTGTCACCGCGGCTCCCGTCGTACAGGCTGGGTCGCACGAGCCCTCGATCGCGAGGCGCACGGTGCGGGCGAGGGAGGTCATTTTATGGCTGACGGTCAGGATGCGCTCGAGGGGCCACTCGCTGGCCTTGCTGCTTACCAAGCGCGCACGCCTGTGGCGTCCCTCAGCCGCGCAGCCCAGCTCGGAGTTCTTGGTCAGTTCGCGGTCGGTTCCCGCGAGCAGGCCGCTGACTTGCGTGAGGACGCCGCCGCCCTTCGTGTCCCTCACGGGCTCTCCGATGGCGGTCGCGGTCCGGGGGAAGGAATAGTGCGGGGAGACGCTGAGGCCTACTTGCGAGACCACGTCCCGCAAGCTCTCGACGCTCGGCGGTCGGAGCCGGCCACACAAATCCGCGCAGTGCGTGAAGCAGTTGAAGACGATCCCGGAAAATCGTCGACGCTCGCCCTTGCTTGGGTTTCTATGAGGTCTCGCTCGCCGGTCGAGCGGGCCATGGGTGCTGCGGTCGTGGCCAGCTATGCCCTCAATCCGGTGATTGAGCAGGCCACGACGCCCGACACACTGCCCCTGCTCTGGGAATCCAATGCACCACAGACGTTCGGCGTACTCCGAGCTTCCCTGCAGTCACGCAACGTGATCGCCTCGCGCGTCGCCGCCGCGCGATTGGGGTTTGGACTAGGCGCCGACGGAGATTCGGCTACAAGATTGTCCGCGGTCGAGACCGCGCGGGGGGACTCGATAACGGTGCAAGGCACGTGGAGTCGGATATCCGAGGAATCTTGGCACCGACCTGGGGACCCAACCCATTCGCACATCAAAGGTTCCTGCACGCCTGGGCTGTATGACGATCCTGACTATTTTCGGTGGTCCGGTGCCTACTCCCAGATCGAGCGCGAGCAGGCGAGTGCTGATCTGGCCACTTGGCTCCAGACCCGCGAAACTGCTCTAGACACCGCGTTTGGACATAGCCACGGCGGAAACGTCCTAATGGACGTGGAACTGGAACAGCCCGGTGAACTGCTGGTCCTTATGCATACACCCGTGCTACCGCGTTCGGAAGAGGCGTGGGCCCGCATCCGGGCGACCTGGCATCGAGTCCTGGTGATGAGAGCCCGGGCTGATCCAGTGGTCATCGCCGATGGACTCAGGACGGGAAGCACGGGAGAGCCAGATCGTACGAAGCTCCCGTTCCGGTTGATCCGGCCGCACATCAAGGACCGCCGTGGCTGGTTCACTCATGGGCTGTTCGTGCAGGAGCCGGCATGGATCAGGTATCGGCTCAGTAATGAGGTGTCGTACGAGAGGCGGGAACCTTCACGTCTGCAACTAGCGGCGGTTCCTCGCAGCAGTAGCAGCCTCGTTTGGTGATCGAGTGAGGCGCGATCGCTGAACGAGCGCGGCGCCGGCCGGCGCAGTGCGCTGCTACGCGGCGGAGAGACCAGCTCGCGGCTGCATCGCGCGCGCCGCTTATCTGTCCGATCTTCTTCTTGGACACCCAACGGGCCGGTTACGGCTGCCGTGACGCCCGAGACCCCGAACCACCCGGTCCGGTGCCCCAACTTGGGTATGTAGTCACCCCTTCCGTCGCTGCGCTTCTCCGCCGCCCCAACGATGACCTCCGCCAGCTCGTGCGTTCAGTGGAGGTTCGATGCCGTTCCGCAAAGCCGCTCCGTTCGCGGCCACATCCCTGGCGGGGGCCGTCTTTGCTGCGGGCGGAGTCGCGGTAGCGACTGGTCCCAGCACACCAGCCGCCACAATCACGGCATGCGTCGCCAAGTCTGGGAGTGTCCGCATCCCTGCAATCGGAAGGGGCTGCGCTAACGGGGAACGCAGACTGGCATGGAACGTTCGAGGCCCAGCTGGTGCGACGGGTGCAACTGGCCCTACCGGCACCAACGGTACGAACGGCCGCGATGGCCTTCCGGGCGCCGCTGGGCCGGCCGGACCCACCGGTCCGGCAGGAACGCGAGGCGAGACAGGCTTGCAGGGCAGCATCGGCCCGGCGGGTGAACCGGGCAAGGCCGGTGCTCCCGGTGCTCCTGGTGCCGATGGTCAGACGGGGCCGGCCGGGCACCAAGGGCCGATGGGACCGGCCGGACCGGCTGGACCGGCTGGACCCCAAGGTCCGAGTGGACCATCAGGGCCGGCAGGGGCGAGTGGATCCCGGCCGGTGTTGATCGACATCGGTCCCTACGGGGCCAACTTGTCCGACCCGGACACGACCCACCTTCTGTCGGTCACGAAGCATCCTGGCGATGGACTGTACTTTGTCACGTTTGACGTCGACGTTTCGCGGTGTGCCAAGTGGGTCAACTTCGGGACCGCGCTCGTCAGGTTTGCAGCACTCTCGCAAGGCGAGACCACCAGCGAGATTCGGGTGCAAGTCCTCAACAACACGAACACCCCAGTCAACGAAGGTTTCACATTGCAGATGCTGTCGTCGCCCCAATGCGCAATCTAGGACGACCACTCCCCATCCGTGAGCCGGTTTGCTCTCACCAGTTCGTTTCCGTTCCGGTGACGAACGAGCTGGGGAGCTGCGAGCTCGATGCGAGCTCCACGCGCTCAGCGCCAGACCGGAAGCCCGTCACGCGGCGGTTTGACGCACTCGTCGCGGCTAATCCGGACGTTCCGGTCCGGCGGGCCGATCCGTCGCGAGGACGTCCTTGCGACTCTCCTCCAGGGAGCCCGGGGCCGGATCGAGGTACCCCGCGGACTGTCTAGACATGGACGGCAGACCTGCTTAGCGAGGCATACGCTGGAGGTCGCTTGGAGGTGGTCGCCGTGGCTCCGTTCGTAATCGGTATCGCGCTTCTTGTCCTGTTCTTCGTCTGGGCGGGATGGAAGTTGCGCGGCAGGGACAACCGGATGGGTCCTGAACTCGAGGGTGAGCGTGACCGCCGCACCACGAGGGCTGGGTGGGGATGACTTTGCGGCCAATTTATGGACGTCACAACTAGTGACTATCCGCAGATAGCCCCTCCTGGCCCCGCGGTCGCACCGGCAAGATCCCGATGTCCAGGTGCGGCGCCAACAGGCGGCGATATGACGCGGCTGATACCGGCGGCCACATCCATCCGTCGCCTAGCCGCAAACAGCATCCCAGCGAGTGACGTGAGCGTGGCTGGCATTGACAGACACGCATGTCTGCCAGTGCGCTCACACTGGTACTAGCGTGCCGACCATGCGGCTTGTCCTTGGGTTCTCAATGCTGACCGTTGTCGCAGTTCTGTTGGTGGGTTGCGGCCATCCGAACCTAGAGGAAAAGCCTAGGAGTCGCGCCGAGACCACCCCGCGAGTCCCATCCACAGCCCCTTCGGTATCGGTGTCGGCGAAGACCTCGGTCTGCAAGGACAAGAAGGGCGATGCCAGCCCGATGGACCTCGTGACGGCCAGCATCGGCACCCGAGACGACGACGTCTTCCTGAGCGCTGGCCTTGCCGGACCCATTCCGCGCAAGGGTCGAGCTTGGGTGGGCTTCTACGTTATGCGCGACAGGGACATCTCAGGCTACCGGCAGATTGAGATGGTGTGGGTGGACGGACATGTGGCCCGCCCCGAGTCCTCTCGCGACCTTCGCCTCTCCACAGCCGACGTTGAGGTCGAAGGAAACAAAGTCACCCTCACGCTGCCTGTATCGACGATTGAACATTTGGGGGACCGTTGGTTTTGGGGTGCGTTCAGTGGTTGGAACGGCTTGGCCGGCATTGATGGTCAAGATGCCTGCCCGGGTGCTGCGGGGGATATGAAGGGGCAGCCATTCTGAGCCGGGCTGCGGCGGTGCCGGCCATCGTCGTGTTTCTAGCCGCGACCTAGTCACTCCTGCCGGCTCTGCGGGGCAGGAGCTCTCCAAAGTGGCGCGCAGATGTGTCGGGAACGCGGCGGTAGGACGCTTCGCCGTTCCAAGCCCGCGGCATCAGAACTCTGGTCGCCATTCCACCGCGAGGCGTACCGTCCACCTGGGAGGACATGCGCCATGAGGGTGAGGAACACGTCTCGACGACCACTGAGCAAGGCCGGTCGGAGACGTGCCTCAGGCATGGCCGTCGTCGGCTTGATGATCGGACCGGTCGCGGTGCCCGCTGCGGCACTTGCCCTCGCGCCGGCCGAAGGCGCGGCACCCACCTGCCGCGGGCTGAAGGCCACGATCGTCGGAACGCGCGCGACGCTTGACTTCGACTCCCCGCTGCGAGGAACGTCCGGAGACGACGTTGTGGTCACGAATGGTGCGAGCCTGGTGACCACGGGGGCAGGGAATGACACCATCTGCGTGACCACTGCACCCACTGGTGAGATCTCAGGACGATGGGCAGTCTTCCCGGGTACCGGCGACGACGTCGTCGACTCGAGCACTCTGCCGCGTTGGGCGTACCTGTCGACCGATGTCGGCGAAGGAAGCGACGTGGTAACCGGCGGCCCGGGGACCGAGCATGTCGACGCATGCCGCGGGTTGGCGCCAGACACGGTCTCCACGGCCGGCGGAAACGACTGGGTACGCGTGTGCGAGAAGCGATCGCCGGACGCCATCGACACCGGCGAGGACGACGACACACTCCTCATCCTCGACCCTCAGGCACCGCATGGGCACCTCACGGCCGGCCCCGGCGCCAACACCCTGATCTTCTCCGGTCCCTGGCTCATACGCTCCGACACGTGGGGGATCGACCTCGCCGCCAAGTCCAGCACGTTCAATACGACGAACGTCTCCACATGGGACGACGCAAGCGAAGTGATCGTCCTCGGCACGTCCGCGACGCTCACGGTACGAGGCACTGACGGACCCGACGACCTACGCCTGTTTGGAGACCTGCTCGGGGGTCAGCCTGCGGCACGGGCCACAGTCGACCTCGCCGGCGGCGACGACCGACTGCGCGTCGACATCGCGGCAGTAGCGGCCGGGAGCAGCATGGACGCCGGGATGGGCCGGGACCTCCTCGGCGCGTCCTCGTCCGGCAGGCTCGAGATCGACCTGCATGACGAGACGATCACAGGCGGACGTCGGACGCTTCCGCGATCAGTCACCGGGTTCGAGGACGTCCGCGGCCAAGCCACACGTCTCACCCTCACGGGCAACGAGCTTAACAACACGTTACGAGCCGACGCGTGTGTCGCGGTGACCCGTGGTCGTGGCGGAGACGACGACGTGACCCTGGGCCACCGCCCATGGCGCCGCTCCTGGTGCCCGGAAGGACCCCGACGAGCCGAAGGGGGCGTCGGGGACGACCGACTTACTGGCGGGCCCGACCGAGAGTATCTGAGCGGGGGGCCGGGCATCGACCAGATCAACGGCGGTGGCGGCGGCGATGTGTGCGTAGGCGAGCGTCGAGTCCAATGCAAAGCGCGACGACCTTCAAGCTGACTATCTGACCGCCCGTAGTGGCCTGCGAATTTCGGAATGACGGCGGTAATTGCTCGGCGACGACGGCAACATGAGCCGCGCCTGCGTGGGTCCGGCACAACCGTCTGTGGACTAGACGCGCTCGCGGCGGWATGACGCAYGYGCGTCACCGCTCCTTRACGGCTCCSCGCTCCCACCAGTCGATCGCCGGATCCTCSCGKATGTAMCGKGCGGCCACCTCGACGTTGCCGATGTTGCAGTACTTCCAKAGCTCTTTCGCCGCTCGCGAGTATTGGAACAGCACGCGGTCCATSTCGAAYGGGTCRAGMTCACCGTCGCGGAATTGATCGATCGCGCCRGCSACGTGYGYGACGAGWTCGGCGAGCTTCGCCTCGTGATASGCGGCCACTTGTTGGCGTGSTTGGCGACGCGCTGCCTTGTCGGACATCTACTCAGGCTAGTGCGAGTCTCCTTTGAGAGCCTGCGCGCTTCATCGCGGCAGATCCGGACGTTCGCATGAGACGCCTCCGACCGGTCCGCTAGGCAACTTGGCCGGGTGGCGGGGACCTGCGCCGGTCAGGAACCTGCACCCGTCATGGGTCGGCGGCCAGGGCGGCGCGGACGGAAGGCTCACGGGAGGTCCCCTCCAGTGGAATGCTGCGTGCATGTTCGAGCGACGGCACCGCAGGCGCGAGCAGGAACTTGCCAAGCAGGAGGACTTCCGCACGGCGCGACGGTTCATGCGTCAGGAGATCGTCGCTCTAGGGGAGGACCTCGCCGAGCTACGGGTTGGCGTCGCAGGGGCTGACGCCGGACACGAGGTACAGCACCATTGCGAGCAGGCCATCGCGTACCACGACAAGGCGAAGCATCTCTTGGCCGTCAGCACGACCACCGAGGAGGTCATCGCTGTTGAGCAGGTGCTGATTGATGCTCGGTGGCACCATGCCTCTGTGCGAGCGCTCTGCGACGGCGAGCAGGTGCCGCAACCCGGCACGCCGTGCTACTTCGATGCCCGGCACGGTCCCTCAACGACCTCGGTCGCGTGGAGTCCGCAGGCGGGTGCCGAGCTCACCGTCGCTGTCTGCGCGGCCGACGGCCGTCGGTTGACTTCTGGTGAGGCGCCGGAGACCCGCATGGTGCGAGTCGAGGATCGGTACATGCCGTGGCACGAGATTGGAGATCTAGCAGGGCTCCTCCGGCACGCGCGCGAGCTAGGGGAGGCGGGTTCGCTCAACACGGGACACCACTCCCACCTCACCAGTCATCCCAGTTTCGACGGCGCCGAGGGCCTCAGCTGAGCAACAGCCATGAGGCTCAGGGCGTGCTGGACCGCGTCGACCGCTGAGGAACCACACCCACGATTCAGGGACGAGCACGCCACCGTGTTCGGCGAGCATCAGCTCAACGGTCTGTCGGACGCACGAGTCACGGCAGATCCGGGCGAGCGTAGCCGCGCTCAATGCGGCAGATCCGGATGCCGGGAGACGCGAAGAAGCGGACCGGTACCAGCGCGGTACCTCTGGGCGCACCAACTTGATGTCGGCGGATGACCCATCTGACGTGGACGCCCCCGGTTGAGGGATGCGTCCGTGCGAGCTACGCCCTACGGTGGCAGAAGGAGCCGAAGTTCGAACGCGGGACGCCCCGTGACGGAGCGTGGCAGACCCGGCGACAGGGGCACGTGATGCGAATCCTTACAACCATCTCCGCTGTTGCCGCCGGGCTCGTTGCAGCGGGCGGGGTTGCCTCGAACGGAGCAGTTGGATTCGACGGCGCGGTCACTGAAACGGACCAGAGCGCGTCCGCAACGCCGGTGTGTCACGGTGAGCCGGCCACGATCGTTGGCACGGGCGCCCGGCTCGAGGGTACTCCGGACGACGACGTTGTGGTCACCAACGGTGCGCTTGAGATTTACACCTACGGTGGAGCCGACACAATCTGTGTCACCCTGCCCCCGCCTGGAGGTTACGTCGATTCGCCCTCGGTGAGTGCTGGTAGTGGCAGAGACCTGATCGACACCAGCGCTCTGCCGACCGGGAACAACGCGGTTTTCCCCTTCATCCGGCCTGGCGGCGAGGCTGATGTGGTGCTGGGCGGACCTACCGACGAGCGTGTCGAGACCTGCGAGCAGTACACCACCGGTGTCGTGTCAACGGACGCCCCAGACACGATCGTCCTGGCTGAGGGGGACGATTGGGTCACGTTGTGTCCTCGTACGTCTCCAGACGCGGTCGATCTCGGGGAGGGAGACGACATCGCTTTGCTGCGTGGGCCGCGCGGGCCGCACGGCGACCTCGTGGCCGGACCCGGGGACAACTCACTGTATTTCCTCGACGACCTAAACGCTTCCGACCGGTGGATCATGGACCTCGCACGGAAGACAAGCACCCTCAACGGCACGCCGACGTTCACCTGGGACAACGCCTCGCGATTTTTCTTCGACGTGAGTCCGGGCTTCTTGCGCATTGCGGGTAGCGACGAACGCGAGGAGATCTCCATCGACTCGGTCAATGAGGAGGGGCCGACATGGACCCTCGACCTCGACCTGGCCGGCGGCAACGACCGCATCTCCTTGGATGTCGAAGCCCTAGGACCGAACAGCCGTGTCGACGCCGGATCAGGACGCGACTCCATACACGTGTCGGCAATACTGTGGCGCCTCGCCATCAACCTGAACCGCAGCACTCTGATCAAGGGACGCGATGCAGCGCGTTTCCAAGTCGACGACGTGGAAAACGCGAGCGCATACGCTCGTCACCTTCGCATCGTCGGGACTGATGACCCCAACTACATTGACGCGGCCGGCTGCGACGCCGTGGTCCGCGCCCGTCGCGGCGCAGACACGGTCACCCTCAGTGGCTTCCAAGGACGACGTTTCAGGTGCCCTGACGCGGCCCATCATGCATACGGAGGAGCCGGACAGGACGAGCTGCGCGGGCGCAGGCACCGCGACACTCTCATCGGCGGTCGCGGACGTGACTGGGCAGATGGGCGCCAAGGATGGGACGTCTGCGACACCGAGCAACGAGTCCACTGTGAGGCCCGGTGAGTCCATTGCGCCGCTTGCCGCAGACGTAACCACCGATCAGATCGGCCAGTCGACTTCCCACTGGGTGTTCCGAGGATCTACGCCGTCGAATGATCGCTGACAACCCTATGGGCAGGGTCATCCGCTCATCGGCAGATCCGGTCGAGCGGATCGCCGCAGATCCGGTAGCCGCGCTAGACGGCTGCCTGAGATGCCGAGACCGTCGCGCGGACCATCCCGCGCCGTCGTCGGTGTTGCGGCCGGGCTGTCGGAGGTAGACGCTGGGGGAATGCACGTGCCGTGCATACGAGGTGGCCGCTCCGGAGCCAGCCTGGTCCTGGCGCTGGTGCTGCTCTCCGCCTGCACCTCCGGCTCAGACGACTCACCTCGCCCGTCGAGCGACACCTCGGACGCGGCTGCCGATGCTGCGGAGGAACCTCTCGTTCTCGACCGGATCGTCGAGTCGTGGCAGAGCCCCAGCGCCGACGTCTACCTCGAGGACCTCCCTGGGGCGATTCTCGTGGCCTCCGAGAAGGGTGAGACCCGCTCCCTCGCCGTCGGCAGCTCTCGACTCGAC
>NZ_JBFUMR010000011.1:0-120575 GCF_054049275.1 Nocardioides sp. P5_E3 | reverse complement strand
CGGCGGGGGCGGTGGCTCCCACGGGGGCGGCGGCGGAGGGTCGCGCAGCTTCGGCGGGGGCGGTGGCTCGCGGGGCGGCGGCGGTGGTGGATCGCGCGGGTTCTGAGGACCGAGCGCGGGTGCCCTACATTCCTCCCGTGAGTGCCCAGGCCCCTTCTGCAGTGATCCTCGTCCGCGCGACCAGCTTCGTCCCCAATCCGGCGACCGCGGCCGACAACGCGTTCCAGGCCGACGCCCCGGCCGGACAGACGGAGGAATCCACGGCGGCCAAGGCGATGGCCGAGATGGACTCGCTGGCCGAGGCCCTGCGCGCCGTCGGCGTACGGGTCCACGTCTTCGACGACGACGACCACACCCGCCCCGACAGCGTGTTCCCCAACAACTGGGTCTCCACCCACGCCGGCGGCACCGTGGCGGTCTACCCGATGTACGCCTCCAACCGCCGCCACGAGCGGCGTGCCGACGTGCTGGAGATGCTCAAGTCGGAGTACCGCGTCCAGGAGATCATCGACTACTCCGGCCTCGAGCCGGACGGCATCTTCCTCGAGGGCACCGGTGCGATGGTGCTCGACCACGTCTCGCGCGTGGCCTACACCGCGCGCAGCCACCGCGCCGACGCCACGGTGCTCGAGCGCTTCTGCACCGACTTCAGCTACGAGCCGATGGCCTTCGATGCCGTCGACTCCGACGGCGTGCCGGTCTACCACACCAACGTCATCGCGTGCATCGGCACCGACGTCGCGATGATCGCCCTCGACATGATCCCCGACGAGCAGCGCCGCGAGCAGGTGCGCGAGCGGCTCGCGGTGACCGGTCGCACGATCATCGAGCTGACCGAGGAGCAGATCCGCGAGTTCGCCGGCAACGCGGTCGAGCTGTGCGGTCGTACGCCGGAGGGCCGGCGCCGCTACGTGATGGCCATGTCTTCCCGGGCGAAGCAGTCGCTGCGTCCCGAGCAGGTGGCGGCGATCGAGGAGACGTGCGAGATCGTCGCGGTCGACATCCCGACCATCGAGCTCGCCGGCGGGTCCGTGCGCTGCATGATCGCCGGCATCCACCTCGACCGCCGTCCGCCGTTGGCCCAGGCCGAGCTCACCGAGGCCGTCGAGGCCATCAACGAGGACAACCCGGTCACCCCCGACGGTCGCTACGTCGACGGCAACGCCTGACCCGACCCGTCCGCTCCGTCCCACTCGCTTCGTGGAACCGTGACCGCCTCGGCGGTGTAGACACGGTGCTGGGCCCAGATTCGGGGTCGAGGGACGGGAGGGACGATCAGCACCGACGACGGCAGCCACGACTTCGTGGACGACGCCGACCTGGTCGGCCGGGTGCGCGCCGGGGACACCGACGCGTACGCCGTACTCGTGCGCCGGCACGCCCCGGTGGCGATGCGCACGGCCGCCCTCCTGGGGGCGGGGAGCGACGCCGAGGACGTGGTGCAGGAGGCGCTGGTGAAGGCGTACCGGTCGCTGGGCTCGTTCCGCGCGGACCGGCCGTTCCGGCCGTGGCTGCTCCGGATCGTCGCCAACGAGACCCGCAACGCCCACCGCTCCGCCGTACGACGTGCCGGTCGGGAGGCGCGGGAGGCCCGCCCACCGCTGACCGACCTGCTCGACCCGTCCGCGCAGGTGGTCGGCCGCGAGGACCGGGAGCGGCTGCTCGCGGCGGTCGGGAGGCTGCCCGACAAGCTCTCCCACGTGGTGGCCTGCCGCTACCTGCTCGAGCTCGACGAGGCGGCCACGGCCGTCGTGCTCGGCGTGCCCCGGGGCACGGTGAAGTCCCGGCTGAGCAGGGGCCTCGCGCGGCTGCGCGACGACCTCGCCACGACGATCGAGGAGGTGGACCATGCCTGACGCACTGGAGGAGCGGCTGTCCGCACTGGCCGCCGACCTGCAGGTGCCGGTCCCGGACGGCCTCGAGCGGGCGGTGATGGACCGCGTCGCCAGGACCCGTCCGCGCCGGCGGTGGCGGCGCTGGCTGGCCGGCCTGGTCGCCGGCCTGCTCGGCGTCGGCGTCGTGGCTTCCCCGGTGGGTGCGGAGATCCGCGGCTGGCTCGGCCTGCCCGGGGTCTCGGTGACGTCCGGTGATCCCGTCACCGAGACGCCGACGGTGCCGCCGGCGCCGGGCACGCCCGACCTCGAGCGCGCGGAGCGGCTCGCCGGCTTCACGCCCGTCGTTCCTGCCGAGCTCGGTGCGCCCGACGGCGTGGAGGTCTCGGCGGACCGGCAGGTGGTGTCGCTCAGCTGGACGGCGGAGGACGGCACGGTCCGGCTCGACGAGCTGCGCGGCGACGTCGAGCCGATCTTCTGGAAGACCGCCGACCAGGCCGAGCGCGTCCTCGTCGCCGGGACCGAGGCGCTCTGGCTGCCGACGGCGCACCGGGTGACCGTGGTCCCCGACGGTGGCTCGGTGCGGGACCTCCCGTCCCGCCTGGCCGGCCCGACCCTGCTGTGGCTCGATGGCGACCTCACCCTGCGGCTGGAGGGCGACCTCGACCTGGCCGAGGCGACGCAGATCGCCGAGTCCGTCGACTGACGGAACCCCGACCGGCGCGGCGGTGTATCCCCGGCAACCCGTCCCGAGGAGGAGCCATGCGCAGGATCCTGGCCGTCGCCGTACTCGCCCTTGCCGCTGCCGTGGGACTGCCGGCTGCGTCCCACGCAGGCGGACCGACGAGCGTGCTCATCACCCAGCCCGGCCAGTCGGCCGGCGCCCTCTACTACGACGATGCGGCGTACGACGCCCTGCTGGGGCTGCTGCCCGCCGACGAGACACGAGGCAAGCCGCTCGCACCCGGTGGCGCTGGTGACGACTACAACCTCACCTGGATGGTCCACGACGTGATGCCGTGGCGCTTCGACCGCGTCCACGTCGCCCCCGACGGGACGGCGTGGGTCATGACGACCTTCTCGGCCGGGGACGCCGGCGGGTGGGCCGAGGTCGACCGGCCGGAGGAGCTCGCGGCCGTGCTGAGGCAGGTGCTGGACGACTCGGTCGCCCCCGAGGTGGTCTCGATCCCGGCCGGTGCCACCCCTGCCCCGGCGCCCGCACCGGCTCCCGCCGAGCCCGGGACGGCGTGGTTCTCGCTCGCCGGCTGGCGCTGGGTGGTGCCCGGCGTGCTGATGGGCCTCGTCGTCGGCGCCGTCGCCGCGCGGCGCTCCCGGGACGAGGAGCCGCGTCAGGTGCTGATCAGCTCCGAGGCGTAGCCCCGGCGACCCGGTGCCTCAGGTGACGAGCTGCACGAGCAGCACGACGTTGAGCACGATGATCGCCCCCGCGGCCGCGACCCCCGCCACGGTCGTCACCCGCCGGTTGACCAGCGACCCCATCACGTCGCGGCGCGCGGTGAACCACACCAGCGGCACCAGTGCGAAGGGGATGCCGAAGGACAGGACGACCTGCGAGGCCACCAGCGCGGCGGTCGGGTCCACGCCGAGGGCGAGGACGACGACCGCCGGCAGCAACGTCACGAGCCGCCGGACGGTCAGCGGGATCCGTCGTCGCAGGAACCCCTCCATCACGACCTGGCCCGACAGGGTGCCGACGCTGCTGGAGGCGAACCCCGAGGCGAGCAGCCCGAGGGCGAAGAGCAGCGCGGCGCCGGTGCCCAGCGTCTCGCCGAGGCCGGCGTACGCGCCCTCGATGGTGTCGATGCCACGACCCGCCAGCGCGGAGGCGGCGACGAGGAGCAGCGAGAGGTTCATCAGCCCGGCGATCGTCATGGCCGTCACCACGTCGATGCGCTGGCCGCGCATGACCGTGCGCCGCGCTTCGTCGGTGCGGGCGTGCAGCCGCTCGCTGGTGAGTGCGCTGTGGAGGTAGATCGCGTGGGGCATGACCGTCGCGCCGAGCATGCCGGCGGCGAGCACGACGCTGTCGATCCCGTCGAAGCGCGGGAGGGTGCCGTCGAGCACCGCCATCGCGTCGACGCCGCTGATGGCGATGTCGTAGACGAACCCGACGAGGATCACCCCGAGCAGGCCGATGATCACGGTCTCGAAGTGCCGGTGCCCGGCGCCCTTCACGGCCAGCAGGGCGAAGGCCACGACGGCGGTGATGGTGCCGCCCACCAGGAGCGGCAGGTCGAAGAGCAGCTTCAGCGCCAGTGCGCCGCCCACGACCTCGGCGAGGTCGGTGGCGATGGCGACCAGCTCCGCCTGTCCCCAGAGCCCTTTCACGACCGGGCGGGGGAGGTGCTCGCGGCACAGCGCCGGGAGGCTGAGGCCCGTCGCGACGCCGGCCTTGGCGGAGAGGTACTGGATGAGCATCGCCATGATGTTGCTGACCACGACCACCCACACCAGCAGGTAGCCGTAGCCCGAGCCGGCCGCGATGTTGGTCGCGAAGTTGCCCGGGTCGACGTAGGCCACCGCGGTCACGAACGCCGGGCCCAGGAGCGGCCAGATGCGTCCGGGACGCGTGGGCGTCACCTCGGCGTCGGCACTCCGGCGACGCGTCGGGGGAGCGGCGTACCTCGTGGTCTGGAACACGTCAGTCCCCGATCCGCACCTGGGCGAGCGCGCGGGCGGCGCGGCGACGGTCGACGGCGCGCGTGATGACCTCCGCGACGAGGAAGAGCACCATCATCGGGACGGCCAGCATGAGCATCGAGAACGGATCGGTGGACGGCGTCGCGACCGCCGCGAAGACCACGGTCGCCATCATGATGATCGACCGGTGCCGCCCGAGCTGCGCACCGGTCACGACACCGGCGAGGTTGAGCAGCACCAGGAAGAACGGCAGCTCGACGGCGAGGCCGAACACCAGCAGCATCCGGGTGAAGAAGGAGAAGTAGTCGCCGAACTCCACCAGGTTCTCGAGGCCGTCGGGCGTGAAGCCGATCAGCACGCCGAGGCCCTTGGGGAGCACGTAGTAACCCAGGGCCACGCCCCCGATGAACAGGGGACCGGCGACCAGCGCGAAGACGCGCGACCACCGCCGTTCGCGCTCGAGCAGCCCGGGGACGACGAACGCCCAGGCCTGCCACAGCCAGTAGGGGCTGGCGGCCATGAGGGCGGCGACGCCGCAGAGCTTGAGGTGGAGCATGAGCGGCCCCGTGGCCCCGGCGACGTACGCCGAGGTCGTGGTGTCCGCCCCCACCAGGTCGCGAGCCTGGTTGTAGGGGCCGAGGACCAGCGCGAGGAGCGGGTCGAAGAAGAGGAGCGAGACGCCGAACGCCACCACCAGGACGAGTGCGGACCGGATCAGCCTGGCCCGCAGCTCACGGAGGTGGCCGGCCAACGACATCGTCCCGGGGGTCGAGCCGGGATGGCTGGGTGCGACACGGAGCATGTCGGTGACACTGGCGATCGACATTGCTGGTCCTCTCAGCCGCGCGAGGCGTCCTGGCCGCGGGGCGTCTCGACGATGATCGGGTCGACGGCCACGTCAGCCGGGGCGGCCACGTGCCTCGGCTCGGCGTTCGTGTCCTTCGTGTCCGACTTGTCGTCGTCCATCAGTCCCTTGGTCTCGGACTTGAAGATGCGCAGGGCCTGGCCGGAGCCGCGGGCCAGCTCGGGGAGCTTGGAGGCTCCGAAGAGCAGGAGCAGGACGGCGAGGATGATGAGCAGCTCCGTGCCGCCCAGCCCTCCGATCAGGAGGGGCGTCGTGGTGGAAGTCATGCGGTCTTCCTTTCATCGGGTGTTGCGGGGGTGAGGACCTCGTCGAGGATCTCCTCGACGGTCTCGTCGTCGACCTCGTCCTCCTCGTCGCGCTCGGCGAGCGCTTCCTCGACCTGGCGGCGGATGAGCTCGCGCGGGTTGAGGTCGCGCAGCTCGAGATCGGCGTAGTCGTCGCCGAGCGAGGAGCGCAGGTCGTCACGGACGGAGTCACCCATCCGCTTGGCGGTCTTGATCCCGTGGGCCAGCTGCTTGGCCAGCCCGGGGAGCTTGTCGGGCCCGAGCAGCACCACGCCGAAGAAGGCGATGACGGCGAGCTCAGGAAGTCCGATGCCGAACATGTGGTGTGTCCTCTCAGCTGCCCCGGGGCGGCCCGGACGCCATGTGGCGCCCGGACCGTCCGGGGAGGGGAAACGCTCAGGCCCGGTGCTTCGCCGGCTGGCGGCTCAGCACGCGGTCGACCTCGGCCGACCAGTGGGCGGGCCGCATCGCGGCGTGGTGCACCGACGGGTGCGTGGCCAGCCACGAGGCGCGCAGCACCACGAGGCCGAGCACGAACATGCCGAGCAGCTCGGTCGCCGGCACGACGATCACGCGCTCTTGTTGATCGCGCCGTTGACGCCCTGGGGGAAGAAGCCGCCCTTGGTGACCGACTTCGGGTTGAGGTAGACCACGTTGAGCACCTCGCCGGCGGACCGGCTGAAGGCGATGCCGTTGCGGTCTACGGGCGTGATGTTGGCCGAGGTCGCGGTGCCGATGGGCTGGTCCCGGTTGCCCTTGCCGTCGAGACTGTCGCGGGCGTTGGAGATCGCACGCGCCGCGTCCTGCATGTCCTTCGAGTAGAGCGCCGAGCGGACGAGACCCGCGTGGTAGGCCTCGACGGCGAGGATGCCGGCCGCCGCCTCCAGGTAGGTCTTGTTGGAGATCAGCGGTGCCGCGCCCTTGTAGGCCGTGACGCCGACGTCCTCGAACAGGTAGGCCGCGAGAAGGAAGTTGTTCTCGTTGGCGAACGGGTCGAAGGTCTGGCCGGGCTGGATCAGGCCGGCCGCGGTCGCGGCTGCGGTGAAGCTGTTCTGCAGGTCGATCTGCGGCCGCGCGACCTTGGCGCCGCCGAGCGCCTTGCGGAGGAACTGCACGTGGTGCAGCTCGTCCCAGGCGATCTCCTTGGCGTAGTTGTAGATGGCAGGCGTCTGGAAGTTGACCTTCTTGCCGCCGATCACGCCACCCTTCTTGCCCTTGCCCGACGTCAGCTTGTCGTCGATGCCGTGGCCGTGGAAGGCGTAGGAGTAGAACTCCGCCTCCAGGTACTCCAGGTTGAGGGCGAAGTTGAGCACCGCGCCGTCGCTGATCCCCGCAGCCTGCGCCGGGGCGGCGGTGGTCGCGCCGAGCGCACCCGCACCGACCACGCCGAGACCGGCGATGCCGGCCGACTTCAGGAACAGGCGGCGGTCGGCCTCGTTCTCCGCGCTCCGGTTGATCATGTCTGTGACTACTGCCTTGCCGAACATGCGTACTCCATCCAGGGATGTCGCTGTGCGTTCAAGGACGCCGCGCCTCCGGCGGCCCGCCGGGACCGTGGCCCGGCTGGTGTGACCGTCGGATTCGGTGCTGGTGGAGCGGACGGATTGGCCGGATGTGGCGTGGACCACCCCCGCGGGTGGGCAGGCGCTGCCTACCGGGTCGTGCGCTCGGAGGCGTAGAGCCGGTAGAGCCAGTACGCCGACACGGCGCACAGCAGGTGCCAGGCAGCATGGCCCTGCAGCAACGAGTCGGGGTCGCACCACCCGGCGTTGCTGAGCAGCCAGATGGTGAAGGCGACCAGCATCGAGGCCAGTGCGACGACGCCGTGGCGGAAGACCCGGCTGGTCTCGCCGCGGCGCCACAGCGCGGTCTCCAGCACGACGGCCACGACCAGCAGCACGCCGAAGGCGAGGTTGCCGGAGTAGTGCACGACGGGGACCGGGTCGGGCCACAGCCCGACGAGCTCGCACGCCGCGACGCAGACGACGTACGCCACCACGAACGACGCGGTGCCGCGCCGGGTCCAGCGCACCCACGCCCAGGCCGCGGCGAAGCCGGCGACCAGGTACATGCTCAGCATGTCGAGGTGGCCGCCCCACTCGCTCTGGGTGGCGTGCATGGCGGCGGAGCCGGGCCCGAGCAGCACGACGACGCACGCGTAGAACGTGGCGACGGTGGTCGACATGACGTGCTCGACACCCGGCTGCGCCGCCGTCCGGCGCTGGGCGTGCAGGGCGATGAGGAGGCCGGCGACGACGAAGCCGAGGTTGGACAGCGTGTTGGCCGGTTGCGCGATCGCGCCGTCGTGCGCCCGTTCGCAGAAGTTGGCGCCGCGACCGACGTCCGGGCCGAGCCAGCCCTGTGCGACCGCCAGGGCGAGCAGCGCCGTCGACCCGACCGCGACCCCGGCGGTGGTGGTGAGGGGCCGTGGCACGGGTCGATCGTAGGGGGACCTAGGCGCGGGTGACCTGCACGACCGTCGGGCGCGGGCCGGCGAACTGCCCGGCGGCGGGTGCCGCGCCGGCGGGCACGTAGTCGGGGAAGCGCGACTGCGGGGCGGCCCACGAGCCGTCCTCGCCCGGGTGCTGGACGGCGACGAACACCGAGTCGTCGCGGTCGCGGACGACCGGACCGCAGGTCTCGGCGCCGGACGGCACGGCCAGGAACTGCTGCACGTGACCGCGCTCGGGACCCTCGACGGGCACCTTGAACAGGCCGTCGCTCACCTTGATCGCGCTCGGCTGGCCGTCGGTGGAGACCCACAGGTTGCCCAGGCTGTCGAAGGCGACGTTGTCGGGGCACGAGATGGGCGAGACCGGACCCGTCCAGCCGCCGAAGTAGCGCCCCGCCGAGGCCTCGTCGCCACAGATCAGGAACAGGTTCCACCCGAACGTGTCGGCCGTGTGGTCACCGCCGGTCGGGATCATCTCCACGACGTGGCCGTCCTTGTTGGCCGGGCGCGGGTTGGGCTCGGTGGGGCCCTCCTTGCCGACCTTGCCGCGGTCGGTGTTGTTGGTGCAGGCGACGTAGATGCGGCCGTTGTGGAGGTTGGGCTCGACATCCTCCGGGCGGTCCATCTTGGTGGGCTGGACGGCGTCGGCGGCCAGGCGCGTGTACACCAGCACCTCCTCCAGCGAGAACCCGGCGACCATCGACTGGCCGCCGCGGGTGAGCGGGATCCACTCGCCGGAGCCGTCGCTGACGCCGTCCTCGAGGCCGTCGCCGGTGAAACGGGCCACCGACAGGTCGCCCTCGCTCAGCAGCGTGAGGTTGTGGCGTCGGGCCTTCGGGCTGTTGCCGGGGCGCATGGTGTCGCGGGAGATGAAGCGGTAGACGTAGTCGAAGCGCTCGTCGTCACCCATGTAGGCCACCACGTGGCCGCCGCGGTTGACGATGACGTTCGCGCCCTCGTGCTTGAAGCGCCCCATCGCGGTGTGCTTCACGGGCGTCGAGGACGGGTCGCTCGGGTCGACCTCGACGATCCACCCGAAGCGGTTGGGCTCGTTGCGGTAGTCGGCGGTCGTGGCGTCCCAACGCGGGTCGACCGAGCGCCAGTTGCGCGAGTCCTGCGTGGCGGAGAGGCCGTAGCGGGTCTCCTTGGGGTCCGTGCCGGTGGCGCGGAAGTACTGGTTGAAGTTCTCCTCACCCGACAGCACGGTGCCCCACGGCGTCGTACCGCCGGCGCAGTTGTTCATCGTCCCGCGGACCGTGCGACCGGTCGGGTCGGCCGCCGTCTTCAGCAGGTCGGACCCGGCGGCCGGACCGTCCACGGTGAACGGGGTGTCGAGGGTGATCCGGCGGTTCAGGCGTGCGCCCGGGACGTACGTCCAGACGTCGCCGCGCCGGCGGCGCCGGAGCTCGACGACCGACATGCCGTGCGCGGCCCAGGCCGTGCGGATCACGGTCGCCGGGTCGGTTCCGGGCGCGAACATGATGCCCTCGTTGGTGTACTCGTGGTTGCACACGAGCAGCGCCTCGGTGCCGGCGCGGTTGGTCTCGATGATGTCGAGGTAGTCGTTGTTGTAGCCGAACTGTCCGGCCTGCGCCTCGGGCGTCTGGCGGGTGCCGTCGAAGGTGGGCGCCCCCGGGAGGATCGGGTCGCCCCACCGCAGGATCGGGTCCCAGCGGTAGCCGGCCGGGACCGTGACGCTGTCGACCGTGGTGGCGACAGGTGCGATCGGGGTGAACGGCAGGTGGCCGGGCTTGCCGTGACCGCCCTTGCCCGGCTTGGGACCGGCAGGAGTGGCAGCCGCGCGAGCCATCGGGACCGCGGTGAGAGCGGCGACGGAGACCCCGGTGCCGACGACGGAGCGGCGGCTCAGGACCGTGGCGGCGACGTCGCGGAAGTACGACGTCTCGGTGGTGTTGGGCACCGGGGCGGAGCAGGCGTCACCGCAGCGCAGGTGACAGGTCACGGCGCTGCGGTTGCCGTGGGTCTGGCCGACCATCGGCAGCAGCGTGCGGGGCGGGATCGAGGTCTGGATCGGGGTCTGGCTCGGGCTCATGGGAGGGCGAAGCGGCATGGGGGGAGTCTCCGGATGTCGTCGGGACGGACAGGCCGACTCTCGTCATCCGGGTGGCCCCCCGAGGGGCCTGCAGGTGGACGTCAGGTGAACGTCCGCGGGCCCCTCGGCGAAGCGGCTGCGGGATCAGTGCCCGTGCGCTCGACCGGTGCTGACGTCGAGCCACACCAGGCGGTGGTCGGTCACCGGGAAGGGGAAGACCCCGATCAGGCGGGTGAACAGCGGGTCGGTGGACGGCAGCCAGTAGACGCCGGTGTTGCGGACCGCCAGTCGCTCGCTGGGCAGGACGTAGTCGACCCGGAGGTTGCCGGGCGCGTTGTCGGCGAAGTCGGCGGTGTCGCGCTCCGCCGGGCCCTGGTGCGTGAGGTTGATGCCCTTGTCACGCAGCGTCGCCTCGACCGCGCCCGTCGAGATGGGCGTCGGGTCCTGGATCCGCGGGTGGTCGAGCAGCTGCCGGATCGCATAGTCGTACGAGTCCCCGTCGACCGGGTCGGCGTTCTGGTCGCCCGCGATCACGAAGTCCTGGCCGCGGCCCAGGCCACCCGTCCCGCCCTCGTCGTCGTAGATGTACGACGCAGCCCTTCCGCCGCTGACGTAGTCGGCCCAGAAGCGGATCTCGTCGTGGTTGCGCCGACCGTTGCGGTCCTCGGCACCGTCGAAGCTGGGCGGCGTCGGGTGGGAGACGAGGAAGTGGACGGGCTTGCGGCCGGGCAGCTTGATCGGCACGTCCCAGTGCGACTTCGAGGACAACCGGAAGACGTCCAGCTCGGCGGGGGAGTACCAGTCCGCCGGCGGGGCAGTGGCCGGGTCGTCGGGTAGCACGGCGCCCGGCATGTCCTTCCACAGGAAGTGCTGGAAGGTGCGGACGTCGTCGACGGCGATCGGGTACTTCGAGTAGACGACCAGGCCGTACTGGCCCGGGAACAGGCCGAAGCCGTAGGCGTCGTCGCCGCCACCGATCACGCCGTTGTTGTTGAGGTCGAACCCGCTCGGGATGCCGGTGTTGGACTCCGCGACGTAGTAGTAGGGGTAGTCGAGCGGTGCGGCGCCGTTCTGGCCCACCGCGAGGTAGTTGTCGCGGAACAGCTCGGCTGCCTCGCCGTCCTCGGCGTAGTCGAACTCGTTGACGAGGATGACGTCCGCGTCGGCGCGCTGGATCGTCTCCGCGGCGCCGGCCGCCTGCGCGTTGCCCGGCGCCGACAGGTCCGCGACCAGCTGGCCCGCAGTGCCGCGATTGAGCGAGGCGTTGAAGGTGGCGAAGCGGACCTCCGTCGGCTTGCCGGGCTTGGCGGGCTTGGCCATGGCCGCCTTGCCCGGGCCCGCGGCGGCGGGCGAGGTCAGGGAGGGAGCGCCGAGTCCGGCGACGGCGAGGGCCGCGACGGCGGCGAGGGCGAGGCGGGTGGTCCGTGAGCGCATGGGTGATGCCTTCCGAGAGAGGGTCGCCAACGTACGACGGGGTCGTCCTGGTGCGGAAGGCCGGTGCCGCCGGGTTCGGCGAGGGGTCGCCGGGTGTTCACCGGGACGTCAGGGCCCGCCGAACTGCTGGACGAACCGCCTCTGCCACGGCGTCTCCACGGCCGCCGGGTGGTAGGAGCGGCGCACGAAGGCCACCGCCTCGTGCGCGGGCACGCCATCGATGACCGCGAGGCAGGCGAGAGCCGTCCCGGTGCGACCCCGACCACCGCGGCAGGCGACCTCGACACGTTGCTCGGACGACCGTCGCCAGACGTCGACGAGTGCCTCCCGCGCGTCCTCGGGGTCGGAGGGCGTCCGGAAGTCCCGCCAGCGGATCCAGCGCGACGGCCAGCTGGGCGGAGGAGGATCCTCGGCTGCCAGGTGGAGCCCGAAGTCCGGCCTGCCGGCGCCGCCCACGTCGGCCAGCGGGCACCCGCGGAGCGTGCGCCCGCTGGGCAGCACGAGCACGCCCGGCGTCGTCGGCTCCCATCCCGCTCCCACTGCGCGACCGTAGCGCCCGATGCAGGTGTACTGCCTGAGATGCTGTCGCCCGTGATCCCCAGCCCCCGGCGTACGGCCATGCTCCTCGTCGGCTGTGTCGTCCTGGGCATCGGTGTCGCGCTGCTGCTGGCGGCCGACCTGGGGTCGGACGGCTACTCGACCTTCGTCAACGGTCTGGCCATCACGACCGGGGTCGACTTCTGGATCGTCAACCTCGTCGTCGGCGTCGTGCTGGTGGCACTGGCGGCGCTCCGGAAGGTCTACCCGGGGATCGGCACGGTGGTGCAGGTCGTGCTGGTCGGGGTGACGGTCTCGGTGGTGCTGGACCTGATCACGACGCCCGACACGCTGGGGTGGCGGGCGGCCCTCCTGACGGCCGCCTTTCCCGTGCTGGCGCTGGGCATCGCGCTCTACCTCGGCAGCCACACCGGCGCCGGGCCGGCCGAGGCGGCCGCGCTTGCGTGGGACCCGCCGGTGCCCTTCAAGTGGAGCTACAGCGTGGTGCAGGGCGGGGGAGCGCTGGGCGGGTGGCTGCTGGGCGCGACGGTGGGCGTCGGCACGCTCGCGGTGATCCTGCTCCTCGGTCCCGCGGTGGACCTCGCGGCCCGGTTGTTGTCGCTCGATCTCCACCAGCAGGCGGATCCTGGGCAGCACGTCGCGACCTAGGTGCGCGCGGATCGGCCGCGGAGCCGCAGCACACTGCGCAAGGGCTGCGACCCCGCGACCAGGGATGGGTGGGTCGGCTGGTCAGACGGTCAGCTGGGCGTGCTCGCCGCGGCCCGAGCCCGACTGCGCGATCTCGATCTTGCGGGGCTTGGCCTTCTCCGCGACCGGGACGACCAGCCGCAGCACCCCGTCGGCGTACGTCGCCTCGATGCGGTCGAGGTCGAGGTTGTCGCCCAGCACGAGCTGACGGCTGAACGCGCCGCGGGGACGCTCGGAGGCCAGCGGCTCCCAGTCGCCGTTGCGGGCCACCCGCTCGGCGCGCACGGTGAGGACGTTGCGCTCGACGTCGAGGTCGATGCTGTCGGTGTTGACGCCGGGCAGGTCGAACTCGATCACGAAGCGGTCGCCCTCGCGCCACGCGTCCATCGGCATGACCGCGGGACGGTTGGTCGTGCCCAGCAGCTGCTGGGTGAGCCGGTCGAGGTCACGGAACGGGTCGGTGGTTCGAAGCAACATCGTCTCCTCCTGGATCTGCCGGGTGGACCTGCAAGCGCTGTGGTCCACGACCTGTACTGATGGATACAGGTTTGTTATACCCACGGGATGAGGCAGGATCAAGCCGTCCGGTGAAGAATTTCGTGGGGTCCAGGAGGTGCTCGGTGGCTGCCAGCGACGACGGCGTCTACGCGATCTCCGTGGCCGCCTCGATGGTGTCGATGGAGATCCAGAACCTCCGCGTCTACGAGCGCCGCGGGCTGCTGACGCCCGACCGGACGTCGGGCGGCAGCCGCCTCTACAGCGACGACGACGTGCTCCGGCTCGAGCGCATCCGTGACCTGCTCGCCGAGGGGCTCAACCTCGTCGGCATCGCGCGTGTCCTCGAGCTCGAGGACGAGGTGGACCGGCTGCGGGCGCAGCTGGGTGAGGGCCAGGGCGAGCAGTCAGCCTGACGCCGGGCGGCTGGTCAGCACCCGCACCGCGAAGTCGGTGGTGAAGTCGTTGTCGAGGAAGCCGACCACCTGGGTGACCCGGTCGAGGTCGAGCGGCAGCAGCCCGCGCGAGCCGGGGACGTCGGGGGTCAGGCCGAGGTCGAGGTCGTCGCGCCCGGACATCATCTGCACGTTGAACTCGTAGCGCTCGCGGGCACCCGGGGCCGAGAGGCGGCGTACGACGGTGGCGCCGACGCGACGCCCGCCGGTCTCGGCCGACCAGTCGTCGAGCGCGCCGAGGAGTGCGGTGCCGCCGTTGTGGTCGATGTCCGACCACGCGGCGTCCATCGAGCCGGCGACGTCGAGCAGGATCGCGGCGGTCTTCTCGCCGATGCCCTGCACGCCGGGCAGGTTGTCGCTGCTGTCGCCCCGCAGCGCCGCGAAGGCCAGGTAGTTGGCCGGGCGCACGCCGTACATGTTGAACAGGCTCGCCGGGTTGAGCGTGGGCGAGCCGTGGATCCCGCCGTCGATGAGCCGCAGCACCCGCGTGTGGTGGCTGATGTGGGCGAAGGCGTCGCGGTCGGAGGTGATGATCACGCAGTCCCAGCCGTTGGCCGTCGCCCAGGTGGCACCCGAGGCGTTGACGTCGTCGGCCTCCAGGCCCGGCGGGGTCAGGGTGGCCAGCCCCAGCGCGTCGAGCAGGGCGGCCGCGCGGTCGAGCTGGTCGATCAGCTCGGGGTCCTTCTCCGCCCGGCCGGCCTTGTAGTCGGGGTAGAGGTCGCGGCGCATCGATCCGGATCGGTCGTCGAGGCCGAAGACGACGGCGTCGGGGGCGAAGGAGTCGATCGACTCGAGGATCTGGCGCAGCATCCCGTGCAGCGCCCAGATCGGGCGACCCTGCCGGTCGCGCAGCCCGGTGTGCGACCGCGCGTGGTGGTTGCGGTGCAGCAGCGACGGGGCGTCGACGACGAGCAGCAGCCGGCGGGTGCGGGTGTTCGGTGTCATGGCGATCGGCGACAGCCTAGGCGAGGCTCGTAGGGTCGGGGGAAGTGAGCCGAGCCCGACGCACCGAGGAGACGCCTTGATCTTCATCACCGCCAAGTTCCCGATCAAGCCCGAGCACGCCGACGACTGGCCCCGGCTGTCGCGGGCCTTCACCGAGGCCACCCGCGCCGAGGACGGCTGCCTGTGGTTCGAGTGGTCGCGCAGCCTCGAGGACCCGAGCGAGTACGTCCTCGTCGAGGCCTTCCGTGACGGCGACGCCGGCGGGGCGCACGTCGGCTCCGACCACTTCAAGGCCGCCCAGGCCGAGCTCCCGCAGTACCTCACCCGCACGCCCGAGATCGTCAGCACCGAGGTCGACCAGGATGGCTGGAACGAGCTGGGGGAGATGAAGGTCGGCTGAGCCTCAGGCGCCGAGACCGTCGAGGTAGTGCGCGAAGCCGTCGGGGGCACGGCCGGTCCGGCGTCCCGAGGTGACGACCGGCACGGCCCCGGTCGCCAGGGACGGCACTCCGGCCTCGCGCATCGCCGTCACCAGCCCGACGTCCTCGTGCGTGGGCAGGAGTGGGAACCCGCCCGCCGCCCGGTAGGCGTCCAGCGTGAAGCCGAGGTTGGCGCCGTGCACGTGGTCGTGGCCGTCCGCGGTGGTGTGGCGTTGGTGCCAGGCCGACAGCGATCCTGCGGGCAGGTCGCCGGGCCGCGGCTCGACGGTGCCGACCACGAGGCCGAGGCCGTCGGCGGCCCACGCGAGGTGCGACGTCAGCCAGTGTCGCGGGACGACGCTGTCGGCATCGGTGCTCGCCACCCACAGGGAGCGGCTGCCGATGCCGGCCGCCCACGCCGCGGCCGCCTCGACGCCCTCCGACCTGGCGACGCCGACGCAGCCGGCGAGGGTGGTGACCGCGACGACGCCGTCGCGGTCGCGCACCACCCGGTCGGAGCCGTCGCGGCACGCGTCCAGGACGACCACGACCTGCGTGGGGACGTCCGGGTACGCCGTGCCCAGCGCGTCGACGGCGGCCGCGACCGCGTCGAGGGAGGCGGGAAGCAGGACCTCCTCGTCGCGGGCCGGCACGACGACCGCCACAGCGTCGGGACGCGTCACGAGGACCGTCCCAGCACGTGCAGCAGGAAGTCGGGCTCCTGGTGCTCGACCAGCACCCGACCTCCCGCAGCGAGGAAGGCGTCGACGAACCTGTCGTGGACCGCCGGCCCGGCCAGGGGCCAGCCGACGGGCTGGTGGCGCCAGTGGCACAGGAGCACGTGACCGTCGTCGGCCAGTGAGGTGAGGCAGAGCCGGACCAGCTCCGCGAGCCGTCGGGGGCTGAGGAAGTAGCCGACCTCGGACACCGACACCAGGTCGTAGCGGGCGGCCGGCCACTCGTCCGGCACCCGGGCCAGCCGCACCTCGAGCCCGTCGATGCCGGCCGTACGCCGACGGGCGAGGTCGACGGCCGTGGGGCTGTCGTCGACGGCCAGCAGCCGGTCGGTGCGGGTCGCGAGGTCGATGGCCAGCGCGCCGACCGAGCAGCCCACCTCGAGGGCGAGCGGGTAGTGCTCCCGCGGCAGGCTCGCCAGCGACACGGCGCGCTTGCGGCGCTCGTAGAAGGAGTCGACGTCCCACGGGTCGGCTCGCTCGCGGTGGACCCGGTCGAGGGACTCGTCGTCGGCCTCGGGTCCGCCGACCAGGAACACCTCGTGGTCTCGGCCGAAGTGGGCGAGCAGGTCGGGGCCGAGGAGCACCTCGTCACCGGGCGCGGCCGAGAGCGGCCGGACCTGGCTCTCGTGGGCGTCGACGGCCGCCCGCTTCGCCGTCATGGCCTCTGCCGACAGCGGCAGCCGCGCGACGGGGGCCCGTGCGAGGTCGTCCGGGCGACCCCAGTGCCACCACCAGACTGGGTACTCCCACAGGAGCGCGTCGGTGCGGTGGGCGGCGGTCGCGGCGGCCCGCCCCACCGCCTCGTGGTCGGGGTGGCCGTCACCGCGCCACGGCGCGCAGAGGAGCACGTCGGCACCATCGGTGCCGATCGTCTCGACGAGTGCCGCCACCAGCTCCTCCTCGTGCTCGGCCACCGCGCCGTCGGGGAGGTCGAGGCAGGTGACGTGCGCGTCCGGGGCGAGGACCTCCGTGGCGCGACGCAGCTCCGCCCGGCGCACCTCCGCGAGCCGACCGGGGGAGTGGGTGGGAGAGTGCGGGTGCGAGCCCTCACCGGCCGTCGCAGTCACGACCTCGACGCTCCGACCCGCGCGCGCGGCGGTGTGCAGCAGGCCGCCCGCCCCGAGAGTCTCGTCGTCGGGGTGCCCGCCCACGACGACGACGCGGCCGCGCGACCCCGGCAGCCCGAGGGTCGGCACGCTCGCCAGGACGTCCGACCACGACCCGGCCGTCGTACCGGGGTGGTCGTGCCGGAAGCGGGGAGCGATCACCAGTCCGACCCCGGGTCGTCGAGGAGCTGCCGCCCGAGGGACGCCTGGTCGCGCTCGGCGTGCCACTGGCGGAGGTAGAGCTCGAGGTCGGCCACCCGGCGCGCGTGCGCCTCGTCGGTGGCCAGGGGACCGGGCCCCAGGGCATGCGCTGAACGCCGCAGGACGTCCTCGGACGCGACGGCGACCACCTCACGCACGCGCAGTGCGGCCCGCCAGCCGACCGGTCCGGCGAGGTTGCCGGCGTCGAGGGCCGCAGCCGCCTGCTCCAGCACGGCCCGGGCGCCGTGCAGCCGCGCGTCGACGGCGCCGAGGTGCATCAACGCCACCTGGTCGGGCTCACGCGTGCCGGATGCCGCCACCATGCGCCTCGCGACCCCCACCGCCCCGCCGAACCAGACGGCGGCCACGCCGATCGCACCCCACGCGAAGCCGGGCCGCTCGAGGTACCACCCGGGCGCCCCGACGGCGCGCGCGTCCACCCCGTCGAGGTCGAGGGGACCCGAGTCGACCGCGGTGAGCCCGCGCGCCACCCACGTCCCGGCCACGGCCGTCACGTCCGGGTGGTCGAGGTCGACGGCGAAGAGCTGTCGTTCCCGGCCCACCCGTGCGCTGATCAGCGCGTGGTCGAGCTCGCCCCCGAGCGAGCACCAGTGCTTGCGCCCGTCGAGGACGTACGACGACCCCCTCGGCGTCGCCCGCAACGGCTCGCCCGGCCCCTCGGCGGCGAACACGCCCCAGGTCCCGTCCCCGGCCTCCTCGCCCGCCTGCCCGAGGATGGCGTGGGCGTCCAGGTGCGGCTCCAGCACCCGCGCGACGGTCAGGTCGGCGGCGGCGACGCTGGCGAGGGCCGACCACAGGAACGCGGTGCTGCCGCTGCCGGGGTGTGGCAGCCGGCCGCCGACGTCACGGGCGAGGCCCAGCGCAGCAGGTACGTCGCCCGCTGCGGCCGTGGCCTGCTCGGACAGCACGATGAGCTCGCGCCGTTGCTCGTTCGTCGTGGCTCCGAGCTCGACTGGCCGGCTACCGGCCCCCGCATCTCTCGCGTGGTCGTGCGTCATCTGTCCCCCCCGGCTCGCGCGCCACCTCCCGGCGCGTGGCGCTGCGCGCCGAGCAGGACGCTACGAGCGCGCACGCCCCCAGCGGGACCTCCCAAGGGCTGGTGGTCGTGCTGGCCCGCCGTCAGCCCTGCGCGGCGTAGTCCTCGTCGGTGACGTGCTCGAGCCAGGTCACGACCTCGCCCTGGTCGTCGGCCTCATGGATGGCGACGTGGGCCATGAAGCGACCGGCGGTCGCGCCGTGCCAGTGCTCCTCGCCGGGCTCGATGTAGACCACGTCGCCCGGTCGGATCTCCTGCGGCTGGCTCGTGCCGTCCTGGCCGCGCCGGGCGACGTAGCCGATCCCGTCGGTGACGTAGAGGGTCTGGCCCTTGGGGTGGTGGTGCCACGCGGTGCGGGCTCCGGGGGTGAAGCGGACGTGGGCGCAGCCGACGGCGGACTGGTCGTCGGGGTTGCGGATGCCGTCGATGTAGACGTCGCCGGTGAACCAGTCGGCGGGGCCGGGGGCGGTGTCGGCGGAGCTGCGGGTGAGCTTCATGGGGTGGAGGACTCTTCCTGGGGGTGGGTGGACGGGGCGGTTGCCTGCTCCGACGCTGCCCAGGAGGCGAGCAGCCGGAGTCGTTCGGCGGAGGGCGAGCCGGGCTCGGCCGTGTAGACGAGCAGGACGAGGCCCGGCTCGGCGGTGATGGCGAGCTCCTCGTAGGCGAGGGTGAGCTCACCCACGACCGGGTGCTGGAAGCGCTTCGTGCCGGTGCCGTGGGTGCGGACGTCGTGCGCCGCCCAGAGGCGGCGGAAGGTCTCGCTGCGGGTGGAGAGCTCGCCGACGAGGTCCTGCAGGCCGCGGTCGTGGGGGTCGCGACCCGCCTCGGTGCGCATGATGCCCACGCACATCTCGGCGAAGAGGTCCCAGTCGGGGTAGAAGTCCCGCGCGGCGGGGTCGAGGAACTGGAAGCGGGCGAGGTTCGGCGTACGACCTCGAGCCTGCTCGTCGTCGCCGATGACGGGCGAGTAGAACGCGCGGCCGAGGGTGTTGGTGGCCAGCAGGTTCTGATGGGGGTCGCGGACGAAGGCGACACCGTCGGTGATGGCCTCGAGGGCCCACCGCAGGCTGAGACGCGACGCGGCCTTCGCCGGCGTACGACGACGAGGACGGCTGCTGGTGGGGATGCCGTCCGCAGCACGTGCGAGGTCGTACAGGTGGGCGCGCTCGGTCTCGTCGAGCTGCAGCGCCCGCGCCAGCGCCTCCAGGACGCTGGACGAGGCGCCGGCGATCTGGCCCCGCTCGAGCCGGGCGTAGTACTCCACGCTCAGGCCGGCCAGCGTCGCGACCTCGCTGCGGCGCAGCCCCTTCACGCGGCGGCTGCCGGTGGTCGGCAACCCGACCTGCTCCGGGGTGATGCGTGCGCGGCGGGTGGTGAGGAACTCGCGCACGTCTTCTCGGTTGTCCACGACCTCGAGACTAGGCCGGTGCGGAGCGGCCCCGTAGCCATGAGGGGTGCCCTGTCGGTGCACCCCTCGACAGGGACTCCCACACCCGTCCGCAGGCGGGTTCACTCGATGTCGGGGCGGCACCAGCACGCCGCCCAAGCCCACGCAGAACCACGGACGACGAGGAGGAGCCCAGTGCCATGCGCCAGGCAGTCAGGCCCCTCCACCAAGGTGCTGCTGCTCCGATGACGGGCAACCCTGCGCGGGCGGGCGTCGCCACGCTGGCTGCCCTCGCCCTGACCCTCGGCGCCTGCGGAGACCAGGACCGGGACGAACGTCCGGATCCGGGCACTGGAGCCCCGGCATCGCCCAGCGGCGGCCGTTCGGAGCCGACCCACGTCAACCCCACACCCACCGACGACGGGAGCGACATGCAGATCCACCTCACCCTCGGCGACCACCGGTTCGCCGCCACCCTCGACGACAGCGCCGCGGCCGACGATCTCATCGCCCAATTGCCGGTGACCGTCGACATGACCGACCACGCTGGCGTGGAGAAGACCGGCTTGCTGCCCTCGCCGCTGTCCCTCGACGGCCAGCCCGACGGTGCCGACCCCGACGTCGGGGACCTCGGCTACTACGCACCGGGCAACGACCTCGTCCTCTACTACGGCGACCAGTCCTTCTATCCCGGCATCGTCGTCATCGGCCGGCTCGAGCGTGGCGCCGCGGAGCAGATCGCCCGGATGGACGGAGCCGTCACCGTCACCGTCGAGGCGGGCTGACCCGATGGAGCTGCAGGAGCTCCCCGCGACGGCGCCGTGACCGGGCGGACTCGGGCGGTCAGTCGGCGATGTCGACGACGAGGCGTGGCGGGTCGGAGAGCGTGAAGACCCGGAACGGCCGCTCGTCGCCCTCGACGCCTGCGAAGACCTGGGTGTAGCCCTCGAACCAGCCGTTGACCTGCACCTCGGCCACGGCGCCGGCGGGCCCCAGGCGCGCGGGCACCTCGAAGGAACCCGGCTCGGGCATGGCGGTGCCGGACGCGCTGATGGTCAGCACGTGGTCGCCCTCGAGCGGCACGACGTCGCCACTGCCCTCGGCGACCGCCTCGTCGCTCCACGCGACGCCCCAGCCCGGGGTCGCTGTGCCGCTGAGCTCGAGCACGACGCGGTCGAAGCCGTCGTGCTCACCCACGCGTACGTCGACCAGCTGCAGGTCCCACTCGCCCGACGGCTCGGCGGTCTGCGGGTCGGTCGACTCCGGGAACGGCGGCCCATCGGGCGCGGGCGCCGGGGAGGGCGACTCTGCCGACGCAGAGGGCGATTCGGACGGGGAGTCCGACGGGGATGCAGACGGCGTCCCCGGTGACGTCTCCGACGTCTCGGGAGAGGGCGACGTGGTCGCGTCGCTCGCCGAGGTGGGGGAGGTGTCGGTCCCGCAGGCCGCCAGCAGCAGCGCGGCAACCGCGAGTGTCCCGCCCAGTGCTCGGCCCATCGTTCTCCCTCGGTAGGTGCCGTCGACCGGCGGTCCCAGCCTAGGGGCCGGGACCGCCGGTCCTCGGGACCACGGCCGCGTCAGGGCCGGGGAGTCACGGGCGCAGCAGGATCTTGCCGCGCCGACCCGGCTCGGAGCTCGCACGCGCGGCGGCGGAGATCTCCTCGAGGGGGTAGACCTCCTCGACGGGGAGCGTGACCACGCCCGAGGTGATGCCGGCGACCAGCTCGCCCATCAGTGCGGCCCGCTTCTCGCGGTCCATCGCCGGGAAGACCTTGCTGCCCCAGAAGCCCTTGATGACGACCTGCTTGAAGATGACCTCGCCGGACCCGATCTCGAGGGTGGGGGAGGCCATCGCCCCGAAGACGACGAGCACGGCGTCCTCGGCCAGGAGCGACACGACGTCGCCGGCCGCGCTTCCGCCGACCGAGTCGACGCCGGCGACGACCCTGCCGTCACCCACGACCTCGCGCACGCGCTCACGCCACCCGTCGTCGTCGGTCGCGACGACGTCACCGATGCCCTGCTCGCGCAGCTCGTCGACGCCGGCGGAGCGGCGTACGAGCCCGAGGACCCGGACGCCACGCGCCACGGCCAGCTGGGCGACCATCCGACCCACGGCGCCGTTGGCGGCGTTCTGGACGATCCAGTCGCCCTCGGACACCTCGAGGAAGTCCAGCAGCGCGATGGCGCTGAAGGGCATCGAGACAAGCTGGGCCGCGGCCTCGTCGGGCATCTCGTCGGGCACCGGGATGAGACCCTTCGCGGGGGCCACGACGTACTCCGCCCACGCGCCGAACGCACCGCCGATGGCGACGCGCTGGCCGACCTCGAGTCCCTCGACGCCCTCGCCGAGCGACTCGACGACACCCACCAGCTCGGTGCCGGCGCGCGCGGGCATCTCGGGCTTGAAGCCGTAGCTGCCGCGGACCGTCCAGAGGTCGTGGTTGTGGATCGGGGAGAGGAGCACCCGCACGAGCGCCTCACCCGGACCGGGCTCGGGGTTCGGCACCTCCTGGACCGAGAGGACCTCGGCCGGGTCGCCGAACTGGGGCTGGACGAGTGCGCGCATGGGACTGCCTTCCGTTGCTGATCTGCTTGCTTCTTGCGGGGACGTACGTCGGGCACAACCACCCACCGGGTCCGGCTATGCCGCGGAGCGGCCCCCTGAGGGAAGGGTCACAGGCCGGGCTGGCGGTGCCCGGCACACTGGGGAGCATGCCCCCGGAGCCGAAGACCTGCCAGTCGTGCGGGCGCACCATCGAGTGGCGCAAGAAGTGGGAGCGCGACTGGGACCAGGTGCGCTACTGCTCGACCGCATGTCGCAAGCGGGGCGTGTCCGACGTCGATCGCAGGCTGGAGGAGTCGATCCTCGACCTGCTCGCGCAGCGGGCGCGTACGTCGACGATCTGCCCGTCCGACGCGGCCCGCGCGGTCGGCGACGAGGACACGTGGCGCGACCTGATGGAGCCGGCCCGTCGCGCCGCCCGGCGGCTGGTGGACCGTGGCGAGGTCGACATCACCCAGGCCGGGCACGTCGTCGACCCCTCGACCGCCAAGGGGCCGATCCGGATCCGGCGCCGCTGAGCGGAGTCCGCCCGCCCGGTTCGGGTCAGAAGGCGTAGCCGAACCGCTCCAGGTCCTCGGCGTGGGCCGTCTCCACCAGCCGGCGGCTCGCGACCGAGTAGGAGCGCCAGTAGGCGCGCTCGCGGTCCGTGACGTTGGTCGGCGGCACGGGCAGCTCGAGGCCGAGGAGCTCACGGACGTCGGTCTCGAGGTGCTCCATGCGCAGCACGACGTCGGCCTCGGCGACATGGCCGCGGTTGATCCGCAGCGGCCGCACGGGGCTGCCGATGACCCGCTCGAGCCACGGGTCGAAGTCCAGGGTCACCGCGTCGACGATGCGGTCGACGGCGTCCGGCACGTCGTGGACCCAGGAGTCGGGGCGGCGCAGCTCGTGCACCCACCGCGTCCGCGTCCTGGTGTGCTCAGCGACGTAGAAGTCGAACGGGTTGCGGGTCGTCGTCACGATGCGCATCCCGTGCCCGGGGTCCACCACTCCGGCCTCGACGAGCTGCCGGACGGTCGCGTGCTTGACGTCCACGCCCACCTGCCGGGCCTGCTGCGACCCGACCACCTCGGTCGCGCCCCGTCGTGAGATCAGCGCCTCGCGGAGGGCGGTGCTGCCGGTGCCGGGGGCCGCGGTGACGAGGAGGCCGGCGTCGTGGTCGACCAGCGCCATCAGCGGGCGCCGCGGTAGGGAGAGCCTTGATGCATGCAGGTATTGCAGCAGACGACCGGTTCAGTCGCCGAAGAGGCGGTCCTCGGCCTCCGCGGACGTCACCTCGATGCGCAGCGCCATGACCTTGTCCGACGGCAGCCCGAGGCGGGACAGGATGACCTGCACCTGGGGGAGCACCCAGCTGAAGGACTCGACCATGACGCGTCCGGCCTCGCTCTGCACCCGGATCCACACGACCGGGTCACCGGCGCGATCAGGCAGCCAGTGCGCTCCGATGACGCCGGCGGGCGCCAGCGACGTGACGATCGGCAGCATCGCCGCGTCGGCGGCGCGACGGAGCTCGTCGTCGGTCACCCGCCCACGCTAGACCCGCCGGCGTGTGGTCGTCAGGGCATGACGGGTGGCACGAACTCGAAGGTCATCCCGAGGAGCCACAGCAGGAGCAGCACGACCGGCAGGTGGAAGAGGAACTGCAGGAACGTGAAGCCGACGAGGTCGCGGGCCCGGACGCCGAGCACGGCCAGCAGCGGGAGCATGAAGAACGGGTTGACCAGGTTGGGGAGGGCCTCGGCGGCGTTGTAGATCTGCACGGTCCAGCCGAGGTTCATCCCGACGTCGGTCGCCGACTGCATGACGTACGGCGCCTCGACGAGCCACTTGCCGCCGCCCGAGGGGACGAGGAGGCCGAGCAGCGCGGTGTAGATGGCGATGACGACGGCGAACGCACCGCCGCCGCCGATGTTGGTGAACAGGTCGGCGAGGTGCTCGGAGACGGTGACCCCGCCGCGGCCCTCCGCGCGGGTCAGCACCGCGGCCATGGCGGCGTACAGCGGGAACTGCACCAGCACTCCGGCAGTGGTCGGCACCGCCTTGGTGACCGCGTTGAGGAAGCCGCGTGGGGTGCCGTGGAGGACGAGGCCGAGGATCAGGAAGACCATGAGGTAGCCGTTGAGGCTGCTGATCACCGTGAGGAACGGCAGGGTCGCGAGCTGCTGGACGAGCCAGCCGAGGGTGAGCAGGCCGATGAGGATCGGCAGGATCCGGGAGTACTCCAGCCGCTCACCGGGACGCGTCTGCGGGGCCAGCGGCTCGACGGAGTCGGAGAGGTTGACCTCCATGTCCTCGGCCGAGCGGATCGCGTCGCCCTGCGGTGCCGACGCCCAGGCGACGACGACGCTGAGGGCGATGAGGACGGCGGCCATCACGAGCGACTGCCAGGTGAGGATCGTCGCGCCGAAGTCGAGCACGCCGGTGATCTCGAGCAGCTCGGGCGGCAGCGACTCGGGGGTGGCCTGCAGCTGGGCGGCGGACGACGAGAGGCCGAGCGCCCACACGGCACCGAGGCCGAGGTACGCCGCTGCGCCGAGGGCGCGGTAGTCGGTGCGCAGGTCGGGCCGGCGGGCGATCGCCCGGGCGAGCAGGCCGCTGAAGACCAGGCTGAGGCCCCAGTTGACCATCGAGACCAGGCACGACAGCAGCGCCACGAACGCCACGGCACCGCGCGGCGTCGAGGGGTAGAGC
The DNA here is from genome assembly GCF_054049275.1 of Nocardioides sp. P5_E3. Lineage (NCBI taxonomy): Bacteria > Bacillati > Actinomycetota > Actinomycetes > Propionibacteriales > Nocardioidaceae > Nocardioides > Nocardioides sp. P5_E3. The sequence continues at coordinate 95,687 of NZ_JBFUMR010000011.1, read as the reverse complement.
GCGATCCGCTCGATGACTCGCGCGACCGGCGGTGAGGTCGCGACGACGTACCCGGTGAGCACGACCATCGCCATCTGCAGCGTGAAGGTGGCGAGGTCCCAGAAGCCGCCGCCGAAGGTCTCGGCCACCGTGGCGGGGCTCGACCCGTTGGCCATCGCGGCCACCGACACGAGCACGACGCCGGCGAGGGCGAAGACATACGCGTCGGGGAACCACTTCTCGGTCCATGCGGCGCTGCGCTGTGCGAGGCGGGCGAGCCCGCGTTCTTCCTGGGTCTCCGAGAGGGTCGACATGGCTCAGCAACGTATCCGCAGGCGTGCTGTGCGCTCGGGCCGGGCGGGTGGCCCGGTCGCGCGGCCGGTCTGCTAGGCCGCGTTCTGCTGCCAGCGGATCCACGGGCAGCAGAACGCCCTGTGGCCAGGCGCCGCAGCGCGCCACGCTGGCGGCATGACCACCCACACCACCTCCGAACGCATCGAGGACGAGCTCGTCCGGCGACTGATGCACCAGCGGATCATCGTCCTCGGCGAGGAGCTCGGCGAGCGCAACGGCAACCGCCTCATGCACCAGCTCCTGCTCCTGTCCGCCGAGGACCCGCGCGCCGACATCAGCCTCTGGATCAGCTCGCCCGGCGGCTCGGTGTCGTCGATGCTCGCCATCCACGACGTCATGCAGCTGATCCCCAACGACGTCAGCACCCTGGCCATGGGCATGGCCGCGAGCGCCGGGCAGTTCCTGCTCTCGGCGGGCGCGCCCGGCAAGAGGTACGCCCTGCCGCACGCCCGCGTGCTGCTCCACCAGGGCTCGGCCGGCATCGGCGGCACGGCCGTCGACATCGAGATCCAGGCCGACGACCTGCGGCACACCCGCGACACCGTCCTCGGCCTGATCGCCGGGCACACCGGCCAGGACCGCGAGACCGTCGAGCGCGACTCGAGGCGCGACCGGTGGTTCAGCGCCGAGGACGCGCTGGCGTACGGCTTCGTCGACCAGGTGATCAGCTCGGTCGACCACGTGACACCGGTGCGCTCGCGCGCCGTGGGCCTGGCGGGTGCGCGATGAGCAGCTACACGATCCCGTACGTCGTCCAGCAGACGCCGCGCGGCGAGCGCACCCTCGACCTCTACTCGCGGCTGCTGTCCGAGCGGATCGTCTACCTCGGCACGGAGATCGACGACGGCGTCGCCAACGCCGTCATCGCCCAGCTGCTCCACCTCGCCTCGGAGAACCCCGAGCTCCCGATCAGCCTCTACATCAACTCGCCCGGTGGATCGATCACGGCGATGCTGGCGGTCTACGACGCCATGCAGTTCGTGAAGCCGCCGATCGAGACCGTCTGCGTCGGGCAGGCCGCGTGGACCGCGGCGGTCCTGCTGGCCGGGGGAGCGCCGGGGCGTCGCGCGATCCTGCCGCACGGTCGGGTGGTGCTGCACCAGCCCGCGACCCAGGGTCGCGGGACCATCCCCGACCTGATCCTCGAGGCGGACGAGGTGGCCCGCGTGCGCCTGCTGCTCGAGCAGGTGCTCGCCCAGCACACCGGGCGTACGGCGGAGCAGATCCGGCAGGACACCGACCGCACGCTCGTGCTGCCGGGGGAGGCCGCGGTCGACTACGGGCTCGTCGACCTGGTCCTGAGCGAGCAGGGGCCGGCGATGGCCTGAGCAGCCGCCCCGGTCAGGCAGCCAGGGCCAGGGCGTCCGGCCGGCCGGCGCGCACCGCGAGCCGCCGGACGCTCAGGTCGAGGGCGCCGGCGATGGCCTGCAGCATCTCCGAGGACGGGTCCTTGAGCCCGCGCTCGACCTCGGAGAGGTACTGCACGGACACCCCGGCCCTCTCGGCCACGTCCTTGAGCCGTTCCCCGCGGGCCGCGCGCTCACGATGGAGCTCCTCGCCGACGATCTCGCGCCACAGGCGCTCGGGCGCCGGGGGCGCGTCTGGCTGCTGCACCGGGAACCGCACGACGTCACCCATGTCGTCGAATGTAGCCACGTCGCGGGTCCCGTGGCACCGCGTTCCGCTGACAGCAGAACGGTGGCCGACACGGCAGAGTGGCACCGTGTCCGTTCCCGCTGAGTGGCTGTCGACAGCCCGGCTGTCACTGCGGCCGCCGACGCCGGCCGATGGGCCAGCGGTGTTGCGGATCCTCTCGAACCGGTCGGTGGTCGATCACAACCCGTCGGACCTGGTCGAGGAGCTGTCCGAGGTGGAGGCGTTGCTGGAGCGCTGGCTCGTGCACTGGTCCGAGCACGGCTTCGGCAACTCCTGCGTCTTCGAGAAGACGACCGGTCGGCTGATCGGCAACTGCGGGGTACGTCGAACGACGGTCCGTGGTGCGCCGGTCCTCAACCTGATGTACCGCTTCGAACCCGGTGCGTGGGGCCGGGGTCACGCCACGGAGGCGGCACTCGCTGTCGTGGACTGGACGTCGCGCAACCTGCCGGGCCAGGTCGTGCTGGCCCGGGTTCGTCCCGGCAACGTCGCCAGCCAGGCCGTGGCACGGAAGATCGGTCTGCGACGCGACCCGAGCTTCGACGACCAGGGGGCGGACGGCCTGGACTGGGCATTCACCGATCGCCCAGATCTCGCAGAAAGACGGGATGCAGGGGCTTGACGGCGTACTTGTATTTTGCAAGTGTCGAGCGCATGAGCCTCTTCATCACCTGCCCGGTCGAGAGCGTCGAGCGCGCCACCGCCTTCTACGCCGCCCTCGGGTGGACCCTCAACGCCGAGATGTCTGACGACAACGTGTCCTGCTTCGCCATCGCGCCCGAGCAGTACGTCATGCTCGGCAGCCGCGCCATGTACGCCAGCGTCGGCGGCGCCGAGGAGCTGGTGGGCGGACCCGACACCCCCTCGAAGGTCACGGTCTCGTTCGACCTCGGGAGCCGCGAGGCGGTCGACGAGCTCGTCGAGCGCGCCAGCGCTGCCGGCGGGCGGATCGGTGACACCGACGACTACCCGTTCATGTACCAACGCCAGTTCGACGACCCCGACGGCTACCACTACTCGCCGTTCTGGATGAAGCCGGACGTCGATCCGACCGCGTGAGCGACCTGGCCGCGGCCCTGGACGTCGTCGGAGCACGGTGGGCCCTGCTCATCGTCGAACGGCTGCTCGCGGGGCCGCAGCGATACGGCGACCTGCAGCGCGACCTCGGCGTGCCGACCAACATCCTCGCCACTCGCTTGCGCGAGCTCGAAGCGGCCGGCGTGCTGTCCCGCATCCCCCTGCGACACAACACCCGGGCGTACGAGCTGACCGATCGCGGGCTCGCCCTGCGCGACGCGATCAGCGCGCTCGGGAGCTGGGGCAGGGAGAACACCTAACTGACGGACCGGCAGAGCCGGGACGTCATGGGTTCTGGTCGTCCCAGCAGCCGCCCACCATGACGTTGCCGGCTTCGCCTGTGGCGTGGACCACATGCCGTTGCGGGAGGTGCAAGCCCGCGCTACGTCCCGCAGAACGTCGTGTAGGCGCCGAACGAGTCGGGGGCGGGCTCCGCGTAGCGCTCGAGGCCGGGCCGCTCGTCGTACGGCGCGGACACCGCCTCGAGCAGCCGGTCGAGCGGCGTGAGGTCGCCGTCGGTGGCTGAGGCGAGGGCCTCCTCGACGAGGTGGTTGCGCGGCACGTAGACCGGGTTGGTGCGGTCCATCGCGTCGGCGTCCGGGCCGAGCGCGAGCCAGCGGGCGGACCACGCGTCGAAGCCGGCGAGGTCGAGGAACATCCCGCGCGCGGGCTCCACGTCGCCGCGCGCCGCCGCCCCGAGGCTGCGGAAGAACGACGTGTGGTCGACGTGGTCGGCCTGCACGAGCGCGACGAGGTCGGTGACGAGGCTCGACGCCTCGGCCGCATCGACGTCGGCGGGCAGGCCGAGCTTGGCGCGCATGCCGGCGGACCAGGCCGCCGAGTAGAGGTCGCGGAACGCGCCGAGCGCCTCCACCGCAACGGCCACCGCCGCGTCCTGGTCGTCGGCCAGGAGGGGCAGGACGGCCTCGGCGAAACGGGCGAGGTTCCACTCCGCGACCACGGGCTGGTTGCCGAAGGCGTAGCGGCCGCCGGTGTCGATGGAGCTGAAGACCGTCGTCGGGTCGAAGGCGTCCATGAAGGCGCACGGCCCGTAGTCGATGGTCTCGCCCGAGATGGTCATGTTGTCGGTGTTCATCACGCCGTGCACGAAGCCGACGAGCATCCACTCCGCGACCAGCGCGGCCTGGGCGGCGACGACCGACTGGAACAGGGCGAGGTGGGGGTGCTCCGCGTCGGCGGCCGCGGGGTGGTGGCGCGCGATCGCGTGCTCGGCGAGGCGCTCGAGCAGGTCGAGGTCGTCGGTGGCGCGGGCGTACTGGAACGTGCCGACGCGGAGGTGGCTGCTCGCCACGCGCGCCAGCACGGCGCCGGGCAGCACGGTCTCGCGCTGCACGGGACGACCGGTCGCCACGACGGCGAGGCTGCGGGTGGTGGGGATGCCGAGGGCGTGCATCGCCTCGCTGACGACGTACTCGCGCAGCATCGGGCCGACGGCAGCCAGGCCGTCGCCGCCGCGGGAGAATGGCGTACGCCCGGAGCCCTTGAGGTGCAGGTCGCGGATCCGGCCGGAGTCGTCGACGAGCTCGCCGAGCAGCAGGGCGCGGCCGTCGCCGAGCCGGGGGGAGTAGCCCCCGAACTGGTGCCCGGCGTAGGCCTGGGCGACCGGCGTCGCGCCCTCGGGGAGGTGGGTGCCGGTCAGCAGCCCGACGCCATCGCCGCGGAGCCATCCCGGGTCGAGGCCGAGTTCGGCGGCCAGCTGTTCGTTGAGGGCGAGCACCCGGGGCTCCGGGGTATCGGCGGCCTGCCAGGGCAGGGCCAGCTCGGGCAGCTCGCGGGCGAAGCGGCCGTCGAGGACGAGGGTGGGTGCCGAGGTCACTCCCTCGACGATACGCGGCGGGCGGGGACGATCCGCCCGCCCGTCGGCCGGCACCGTCAGGCGCCGCCGGCGGGCAGCGCCTCGAGCATGATGTCGGGGTTGTCGCGGGCGGTGACCTGGGCGCGCCACTGGTCCACGAACAGGGCCAGGCGGGTGCCGTCGCTGCGCTCGAGGACCTCGACGCCGCGCTTGCCCGCGAGGGCGGCCGCGCCCTCGGCATCGGTGCGCCGGGCGACCTGGTAGTCGAGGCGCGAGAAGCGGATCGGCGAGTTGAACTCGTTGGTCATCCGGTCCTCGACGACCTCGAACTGCATCGGGCCGACGGCGGCGAGGACCGGGTTCTGGTCGCCGCGCAGGTCGGAGCGCAGCACCTGCACCACGCCCTCCTGGTCGAGCTGCTCGATGCCGCGTCGGAACTGCTTGTAGCGGCTGATGTCGCCGGCGCTGGCGGTGACGAAGTGCTCGGGCGCGAAGCTCGGGACGGGCGGGTACTCGATGGCGTCCCCGACGTAGACGGTGTCGCCGACCCGCAGGGCCTGCGCGTTGACGAAGCCGATGATGTCGCCGGGCTCGGCGCTCTCGACGGCGGCAGTGTCGCGACCGAAGACCGACTGCGCGAACTTCGTCGCAAACGGCCGGCCGCTGCCGGCGTGGGTGACGACCATGCCGCGCTCGAACGTCCCCGACACGACCCGGGCGTAGGCCAGCCGGTCGCGGTGGGCGTTGTTCATCCCCGACTGCACCTTGAAGACGAACGCGCTGAAGTCGTCGGAGGTCTCCCGCACCGAGCCGTCGACGCCCTCGGTCGCGCTGGGGTCGGGGGCGATGTCGAGCAGCAGGTCGAGCAGCTGCGCGACGCCGAAGTTCTGCAGGGCCGAGGCGAACATCACCGGCGTGGTCTCGCCGGCCAGGAAGCGCTCCTGGTCGTGGTCGGCCTCGTCGAGGGTGAGCAGCTCGTGCTCCTCGAACGCCGCGTTCCACTGGAAGGAGTCGTCGTCCTCGACCTCGTCGGCGCCCATCCGTCGCTCGGGAGCGCGGGTCGCGCCACCGGCGGTGCGAGTGTACTTCACGAACTCGCCCGTACGACGGTCCAGGACGCCCCGGAAGTCGCCGGCCTCGCCCACCGGCCAGGTGAGGGGAGTGGGCCGGAGCTTGATCTTCTGCTGGATCAGGTCCATCAGCTCGAGCGCCGACAGCCCGGGCCGGTCCCACTTGTTGATGACCGTCAGGACCGGGATGCCGCGCAGCGCGCACACCTTGAAGAGCTTGAGCGTCTGCGGCTCGAGGCCCTTTCCGGCGTCGACGAGCATCACGGCGGAGTCGACGGCCGAGAGCACGCGGTAGGTGTCCTCGGAGAAGTCGCTGTGGCCCGGGGTGTCGACGAGGTTGATGACGTGGTCGCGGTAGACGAACTGCAGCGCCGCTGACGTGATCGAGATGCCGCGAGCCTTCTCCATCGCCATCCAGTCCGACACCGTGGCGCGCCGGTCGCCCTTGCCGTGCACCGCACCGGCCTCGGTGATCACCCGCGCGTGCAGGGCGAGGGCCTCGGTGAGGGTGGACTTGCCGGCGTCCGGGTGGCTGATGACGGCGAAGGTACGGCGGGGGCGGGTGTCGGGCACCGCGCGAATCTACCGGCCGCTGGCCCGCACCTCCGCTTCGCGGACCCTCGAGCGGTCCGCCCCTCAGTCGTCGTGCAGCCCGACGACGACGCCGGCGAGCCGGGCGACGKGGATGCCGGCCCGGAGAGCGGCGTCCTCGAGCTGCAGCCGGGCCTCTGCCACCGGGATGTCGCGCTGGGCCGCGATCATGCCCGTGGCGGCGTCGACGACAGCCGCCTCCCGGAGCCGGCCCGGCGCCTCCTGCGCCGTGCGCCGGGTGGAGAACGACAGGTCGGCGTTGGTGATCGCCCCCGGTGCCCAGGCTCCGAAAGCGTCGGCCAGCTGCTGGTGCCTGCCCTCGAAGGTGTCCGCGGTGCGACCGTAGAGGTTGACCGTCGCGACGACGTCGCCGTCGGCCTCCATCACGGGCAGGGTGAGCGTGCTGTGCACGCCGGCCGCCGCACTCGCCCGGGCGAAGTCCTGCCACCGGGCCTCGCCAAGCAGACCTCCCGGCGAGGTCGCGATGCCGTGGCCCAGGTCGATGGCGTCGACGCACGGGCCACTGCTCACGTACTGCACTGCATCGAGGGTGGCGATCTCCTCGTCTGTCGCGACCAGCGTGAAGGTGACCTCGTGCTCGCGGGAGGCGATACTCACCCCGACGAGGCCCGGTGCGACCTTCCGGGCGTTGTCGGCAACGGCGACCAGACCTGCCCCCAGGGCTTCGTCGTCGACGTCGACGTCGAGCTCGTCGAGGGCTTGCAGGGTCTCGGGGATCGGTTCCACCACCGGGCGGTACCCGGAGGACGAGCGCCCCATGCCCCGCCGTTCAACCGGCGGTGACCCGGGGCGGCGGCTCGGGCGTCACGATGCGGCCGTTGGCGACCGGCCCGGCGGTGGTGTCTGATGGCGCCGTCCTGACCGAGTCGACCACGGCCTGGGCCACGACGCGCACCTTGCGGTTCTGGGTGCTGGCCTGGCGGGTCAGGTAGCTGAACGCCGCCGGCTGGCTCATCCCGTAGCGCTCCATGATGATGCCGACGGCCGCCCCGATCAGCGTGCGCGTGCCGATCGCGGTGGTCAGCTGTTCCGCCTTGAGCACGTGGCCGAGGGCGAGCCCGGCGTGGATGGCGAAGTGCTCCGCGACTCCCACCGACCCGGGGTCGATGTCGGGGGAGGAGGTGGAGTGCAGGTTGAGGCAGACGACGCCGTTGGCGACGCTGAGCAGCCTCACCCCGATCTGGGACTGCAGCCCCAGCCGGGTGGCGCCCCCGATGTAGGTGGGCCAGCGCTGCTCGTGCCGGGCGTCGCGCACCACGACGAGCTCCTCCTCCGTCGCCTCCACGCACGGTCCCTCGTGCGAGAAGGACTGCACCTCGTCGAAGCTGCGGGCGAGGTCGGTGCTGGCTGCGAGCGTCTCCAGGGACCCGTCTGCATGGATGCGGGAGACGCTGACGTGCTCGAACTCCGGCAGGCACCGCTGGGCCTGGAGCACGATCTCCTCGAGGGTCGCGGAGGTGTCGGGCTGCGCGTGGAGGGACGCGGTGGCGTCCCTGATGGTGGTAACGACACGGTCGCCCGGCATGCTTGCACTCCTACGCTGCGTCCGGCCCACGAGGGCGGCAAGAATTTTTCGGCGTCAGGATAGCCCCGCGCGCACAAGTCCGGGGACGTCTCCAGCTATCCGGGCTACCGGGCCAGCGCCGCGTCGACGGCGCGCGGGGAGAGCACCGAGTCGAGGGCGAGGCGGATGCAGCCGACCAGCCCGGCGCGGTCGCCGTACGCCGCCGGGACGACCTGCAGGTCCCGCCCGGCCAGTGCCGTGGTGGCGCTGAAGACGCCCTCGCGCAGCCCGGCGGAGAAGGTGTCGAAGGCGCCGGCCATGTCGCCGCCGACGACGACGATGCGCGGGTTGAGCACGGTCACGGTCGCGGCCAGCGCCTCGCCGATGTGGCGGCCGGACTCGCGTACGACGGCGCGGGCGCGGCCGTTGCCGCGCCCGGCGGCGGCGACCAGGTCACGCACGTGGTGGACGTCGTCGCCCGCGGCGCGCAGCCGCTCGACGAGCGCCCAGCCGCTCGCGACCGTCTCCAGGCATCCGGTCTCGCCGCAGCGACAGCGGAGCCCGTCGGCGGCGGGGACCTTGACGTGGCCGAGCTGTCCGGCCGCGTTGCGGTGGCCGCGGACCAGTCGTCCGTCGGCGACGATCGCCAGGCCGATGCCCGTCGACGCCTTGAGCACCAGCGCCTCGTCGTGCTCGTGCACCGTCGGCTCGACGTCGGCCCGTGCGGTCGGCATCTGCGAGAGCGCCATGACCCGCATGTCGTTGTCGAGCGTGACGGGCGCGCGGGTGACGTCCTGCAGGTGGGGGGCGAGCGCGACACCGTCCCAGCCGGCGAGGGCGGGGGAGTCCACGCTCATCCCGCGAGCCGGGTCGACGGTGCCGGCCAGTGACATGCCCACCCCGCGCACGTCGTCGCCGCGGCGACCGAGCTCGCCCAGCATCCGGTCGAGGTGGCGCACGACGAGCGGCATCAGGACGTCGGGGCCCTGGCCGGACTCCTGGTCCAGGCTCACGGAGGCGAGCTCGGTGCCGTCCAGCGCACACACCGAGAGCTGCGAGCGGCTGCGCCCGACGGCGATCCCGAGGACCAGGCCGGCATCGCTGTTGAGGACGAGCGTCGTGGCGGGGCGGCCTCCGGTCGCGGACTCCTCCTCGCCCTCCAGCACGAGTCCGGCGTCGGCGAGCGCCGAGAGGCGGGCGTTGACCGCGGTCCGGGAGAGCCCGGTCGCCCGGCCGAGGGCGCCGCGGGTGGCCGCCTGCCCGGAACGGATCAGTGCGAGCACCTCGCCGGCGGTCGCCGCGGGGAGGACCGGCGGCGGGGGAGGCGAGGTCTGCGTCATGGTGCGCTGATTGTGCACCAGCAAATATGTCTTGAAAAGACGTAAGTTCCGTTGCATCGGGACGTAAGCGTCCGTACGGTGGTGAGCCATGGACTCGATCACCCCCATCGACGCCTGCGACTTCACCGTCTTCGGTGGCACCGGCGACCTCGCCCTGCGCAAGCTCCTCCCCGCGCTCTACCTGCGCGACCGTGACGGGCAGCTGCCCGACGGGTTCCGCGTCATCGGCGTCTCCCGCGCCCAGGTCGACGACGACGGCTACCGCGCCCTGGTGGCCGAGGCGCTGCGCGAGCACGTGGTGGCCGAGGACCTCGACGCCCCGGTCGTCGAGCGGCTGCTCGCCCGGCTGCACCACGTGACGCTCGACGTCGCCGACGTCGCGGCCTGGCACCAGCTGCACGACCGCCTCAAGGACGGCGCCGCGTCCGACGACGTCATCCGGGTCTTCTACCTCGCGGTCGCCCCCGGCCTCTTCGGGACGATCTGCGAGCACCTCGACGAGGCCGGCCTGGTGACCGAGCGCTCGCGCGTCGTGCTGGAGAAGCCGATGGGCACCGACCTCGCCACCGCCCAGCAGGTCAACGCTGCGGTGGGTCGCGTGTTCGAGGAGTCGAGCATCTTCCGCATCGACCACTACCTCGGCAAGGAGAGCGTGCAGAACCTCCTGGTCACCCGCTTCGCCAACACGTTCCTCGAGCCGCTGTGGAACAGCCGGTGGGTCGACCACGTGCAGATCACCGTGTCCGAGTCGATCGGCGTCGGCGACCGCGGCTCCTACTACGACCGCTCCGGCGCCCTGCGCGACATGGTCCAGAACCACCTGCTGCAGCTCCTGTGCCTGGTGGCCATGGAGCCGCCGACCTACGTCGACCGCGAGACCGTGCGCGACGAGAAGCTCAAGGTGCTCCAGGCCCTGCGGCCGATGACGCCCGAGCTGGTCGACCGCGACACCGTCGCCGGGCAGTACGCCGCCGGGCTGTGCGAGGGCGCCCCCGCGTCGTCGTACGCCGACGAGGTGGGCCACACCAGCAGCACCGAGACCTTCGTCGCGCTGCGCACCGAGGTGCAGAACTGGCGCTGGGCCGGCGTCCCGTTCTACCTGCGCACCGGCAAGCGGATGCCCGAGCGGGTCTCGGAGATCGTCGTGGTCTTCAAGGAGCCGCCGCACGCGATGTTCCCGCACAGCGAGGGGCCGACCGAGGCCAACCGGCTGCACATCCGCGTGCAGCCCGACGAGGGCATGCGCCTCCACATGACCGCCAAGGAGCCCGGCCCCGGCGGCATCCGGCTGCGCCCGGTCTCGCTCGACCTCAGCTATGCCGCTGCCTTCGGTGGCCGCTCGCCCGACGCCTACGAGCGGCTGCTCATGGACGTCGTGCGCGGCAACACCACCCTCTTCATGCGCCGCGACGAGGTCGAGGCCGCGTGGACCTGGGTGGCCCCCGTCCTCGAGCGCTGGTCCCAGCCCTCGCACCGCCCGCGCACGTACCCGGCCGGCACGCACGGTCCCGTTGCCGCCGTCACGCTCCTCGAGCGGGACGGCCGATCCTGGCAGGAGACAGAATGAGCACCAGCGCATCCCAGACGCCCGTCCACCCGGTGGTCGCCGAGGTGACCGACCGCATCGCGCGGCGCAGCGCCGCGACGCGAGCCGCCTACCTCACCCGCACCGACGCCGCGATCGTCAAGGGCCCGGCCCGCGGCAAGCTCGCGTGCGCCAACCTCGCCCACGGCTTCGCCGCCGCCGACGAGCCCGTGAAGTCGGGCCTGAAGTCGGGCCGCAAGCCCAACGTCGCGATCGTCTCGTCCTACAACGACATGCTCTCGGCCCACCAGCCGTTCCGCGACGTGCCCGAGGTGCTCAAGAAGTCGATCGTGCGGGCCGGCGGCCTGGCGCAGTTCGCCGGGGGAGTGCCCGCCATGTGCGACGGCATCACCCAGGGTCGAGCCGGCATGGAGCTCTCGCTGTTCAGCCGCGACCTCATCGCGATGTCGACGGCGGTGGCGCTCTCCCACGACATGTTCGACGCCGCGATGATGCTCGGCGTCTGCGACAAGATCGTGCCGGGGCTGCTCATCGGCGCGCTGTCGTTCGGCCACCTGCCCACCGTCTTCGTGCCGGCGGGGCCGATGACCTCCGGCCTGCCGAACGGCGAGAAGGCGCGCGTGCGCCAGCTCTACGCCGAGGGCAAGGTCGGGCGCGAGGAGCTGCTCGAGGCCGAGTCTGCGTCGTACCACTCGAAGGGCACGTGCACGTTCTACGGCACCGCCAACAGCAACCAGATGCTGATGGAGGTCATGGGCCTGCACCTGCCCGACGCCACGTTCGCCAACCCCGACACCCCGCTGCGCGCGGCGCTCGACCGGGCGGCCGGAGCGCGCGCCGTCGCGATCACGCACGCCGGCGGTGAGCCCACCCCGGTCGGGCACCTCGTCGACGAGAAGGCGATCGTCAACGCGTGCGTCGCCCTGCTCGCGACCGGCGGCTCGACCAACCACACCATGCACCTCGTCGCGATCGCCGCGGCCGCGGGCATCACCCTCACGTGGGACGACCTGTCGGACCTGTCGGCCGCCGTGCCGCTGCTGACGCGGATCTACCCCAACGGCTCGGCGGACATCAACCACTTCGTGGCCGCCGGCGGTACGCCGTTCCTGGTGCACACGCTGCTGAAGCACGGCTACCTCCACGACGACGTCCTCACGGTCTCGGGCCGCGGCCTGTGGCGCCACACCCGCGAGGCGCGGCTGGACGGGGATCAGGTCACCTGGGAGGAAGGCCCGAAGTCGTCCCTCGACACCGACGTGCTGCGCGCGGCCGACCAGCCGTTCGCCCCGGACGGCGGCCTGCGGATGCTCTCGGGACGCCTCGGCCGAGCGGTCATCAAGACCTCCGCCGTCAAGCCCGAGCACCGCGTCGTGACCGCGCCGGCGATGGTCTTCGACGACCAGGCCGACTTCCTCGCCGCCTTCGCCGAGGGCCGCCTCGACGGCCGCGACCTCGTGGCCGTCGTCCGCTACCAGGGCCCGGCCGCCAACGGCATGCCCGAGCTGCACAAGCTGATGCCCGCCCTCGGCGTGCTGCAGGACCGCGGCCAGCGGGTCGCGGTCGTCACCGACGGCCGGATGTCCGGTGCGTCGGGCAAGGTGCCCGCCGCCATCCACGTCACCCCCGAGTCCGCGCTCGGCGGTCCGCTGGCACGCGTCCTCGACGGCGACCTGGTCACCGTCGACGCGGACGCCGGCGTGCTCGAGGTCGAGCTCCCCGACGCCGAGTTCCAGCGCCGCGAGGCCACCGGCCGCGCGCCCCACGACGTCGAGTGGGCCGGCACCGGCCGGGAGCTGTTCGCCGGCTTCCGCGCCATCGTCGGCACCGCCGAGACCGGCGCCAGCGTCATCCGTCCCCTGCCCGCCCCCACCGAGGAGGCCCCCGTTGTCCAGCCCGTCTGACGTCCAGCCCGCTCCCGACCTGCTCCCTGACGGCGGCTCGCTCCTGTCGCTGGTGCCGGTCGTGCCGGTCGTCGTGCTCGACGACCTCGACCACGCCGTCCCGGTCGCCCGGGCGCTCGTGGCCGGCGGCCTGCCGGTCATCGAGCTGACCCTCCGCACGCCGGTGGCGCTCGACGCCATCGCCGCGATCGCCGCGGAGGTGCCTGAGATCCTCGTCGGCGCGGGCACGATCACCTCGCCCGAGCTCGTCTCGCTCGCCGTGAAGGCCGGGGCGCAGTTCCTCGTCTCTCCCGGCACGACGCCGGGGCTGCTGCGGGAGATGGCCTGGGCCGGGGTCCCGTTCCTTCCCGGCACCGCCACGGTCTCCGAGGCGATGGCCGTGCTCGAGGCGGGCTACTCGGAGATGAAGTTCTTCCCCGCCGAGGCCTCCGGCGGGGCGGCGTACCTGAAGTCGCTGGCCTCGCCGCTCCAGGCGGCCCGGTTCTGCCCGACCGGTGGCATCACCGCCGCGAGCGCACCGTCGTACCTCTCCCTGCCCAACGTCGGCTGTGTCGGCGGGTCGTGGCTGACCCCGGCCGACGCGCTCGCCGCCGGCGACTGGGACCGCGTCGCCGCGCTGGCCCGGGAGGCTGCCGCGCTGGGGTCCTGAGGCTGCGGGTTCGAGCAGTCGACAACCAACCGGACGTTCGCGGCGTCCCAGAAGCACCCGCACCACCTGCCGCGACCGCCGCCCCGTGCCGCACCCCGTCGCGCTCGACACCCACGAAGGTCGCCCATGTCAGCACGACGTCCTGCCTGCCTGCCCTCACGGCGTCCCTCGCGCCTCCTGCTGGGCGCCGCGACCGCCCTGCTGCTCCCCGCCGCCCTGCTGGCCGGGGCGCAGTCCGGTTCCGCCAGCGGCTCCGCCCCCGCTGTCAGCCCCGCGGCCGGGGACGACGTGCCCGCCGACGTCTCGGTGCGCGCCAGCCGCCACCAGCGGATCCGGCTCGAGGCGCTGCCGCCGGTCGTCCAGCCAGGAGGCGCGGTCGCCAGCGCCGACGCCGCCCGCGCCGCCGTCGTCGCCACGCTCCGGCCGGTCCGTCCCGGCCGCCGCGTCCAGCTGCAGGTGCAGGAGGGCGAGGGGTGGCGGGCCGTTGCTTCCCGGCGGCAGGACGGCCTGGGTCGGGTGCAGTTCGCCGCCGCGGCAGCGGTCGACGGCGCGTCCCTGACCTACCGGGTGAAGGCGATGGCGTCGTCGTCGACCAGCCCGTTCACGAGCGCTCCCGTCAGCACCGCCCGCTGGCTCGACGCGACGTGGACCGACGAGTTCGACGGCTCGCACCTCGCCCCGGTGTGGAACCACCGCGGCCGGGAGTACGCCCACGGCAGCCGCCGCTCCTGCGCCAAGGGCGACCCGAGCGCGGTCAGCGTGGGCGGCGGCGCCGTACGACTGAGCGTCATCGCTGACCCGGACGCCACCACGCGGTGCCGGATCGAGGGGCGCGACGCGCGAGCCGGACGGTTCGCCTACCGCCTCAACGGGCACGTCGGCACCCAGCACGCCTTCGCGTTCCGCTACGGCGTCGCCGCCGCGCGGGTGAAGTTCCACCGCCTGCGCGGTCAGCACGGCGCCTTCTGGCTGCAGCCGGTCGACGGCATGCAGGCCGGCGCGCTCGGCACCGAGATCGACGTCGTGGAGTACTTCGGGGACCACCACCCGCAGGGCGGGCTGGCGTCCTTCATGCACCGCTACGAGGGCAAGCGCCGCATCGCCTCCGGCGGCTGGATCCCGAGGTCACGGTCATACCTCGCGAGCCGGGACGACGGTTGGTCGAAGAACTACCACGTCTTCTCGGTGGAGTGGACGCCTCGGATGCTGGTCTTCCGCATCGACGGCAAGGAGACCGGCCGCCTGCGCGGCAAGGTCTCCGCCGTCCCGCAGTTCCCCATCCTGAGCCTCATCGCCGCCAACTACGAGATCCCGAAGATCAAGGAGAAGCGGCTGCCCCAGCACATGTACGTCGACTGGGTGCGGGTCTGGGAGACGGGCGGGCCCGGTCAGGCCCGGTGACTCACCCGCGACCGCCCAGCCCGCGGTAGAGGTCGATCTCGGACCGGAGTCGCGGTGGCAGTGGCGCCCCGGCCAAGGTGAGGGCGGCGGCATAGGCATCGAGCGCAGCGAGCAGCTCCTTGCGGAGCTGCTGCTGCTCCACGTGCCGCTTGTCGTGCCGGGCGAGGTCGAGGACCCGGCGGGCTGCCTTGACGTCCTCGAGCAGCGACGTCAGGCGCCAGTGACGACCGGTATCGAGTTCTGGTTCGTGCTCCAGCATGAGGCGTCCGACCCGCCCAGCAGGGCTGCGGCGCGGTGCCGCAGCGTCGTGGACCCCTCCAACCTACCGGCTGCCGCCCACCGGCGTCGCGATGCGAGGCTCGGCCGACGCCGGAGGAGCGGGCAGCTCGACGGCCGATGCCGCGCGGAGGCGCCGCTGCTGGGTGGACATCAGCGCGACCGCGAGCACCGTCGCACCGACGGTCACGCCGAAGGCAGCAGGGGCGCCGGACTGGTCGGCCAGGCGCCCGGCGAGGCTCGAGCCGAGCGCGTAGCCGAGGCCGGTCGCGCTGGCCAGGGTCGTCATCGCCGCACCGACCCGGGCGGCGGGCACCACGCGCTCGGCGAGCGAGAAGACGGCGATCATGTAGGGCGCCACGGCGAACCCGAGGAAGAGCACGGTGGCGGCGGTGCCGGCCAGCGAGCCGACGGCGAGGAGGGGGAGCGAGAGGACGAGCAGCGCCCACGCCGCGACGAGGGCCCGGCGCTCGTGCCCGATGCGCTCGGGGAGGTACGCCGTCGCGAGGCCGGCGATCGCGCTGCCGACGCCCAGGGTGGCGTGCACCAGCCCGGCGACGCCGGGCGTCCCGGCGTCCGTGGCGAGCACGGTGGCACCGGTCTGCGTGGCGCCGAAGAGCATCCCGATGGAGACCTGCGCGCCGACGAGCACGACGAACGCGGCGCCCAGCAGCCGGCCCCCGCCGACCGGGTGGTCGGTGTCGTGGGCCAGGCGCGCGGACGGGTCGAGGGCGAAGGCCGACCCGAAGACCGCGAGCAGCACGGCCGCGAGCAGCAGCGCGCCGGACGGCGAGAAGACCGCGACGGAGAGGCCGACCAGGGCGGGCCCGATCGCGAACGACGCCTCGTCGGCCGCTCCCTCGTAGGAGAACGCGGCGTCCACCAGCCGGCGCTGCTGCGTCCCGGTCGAGCGGGTCAGCGGCCGCCACCGGACACGGGCCAGCGGACCCACCTGCGGGAGCACCAGACCGGTGGCTGCGGCGCTGAGCACGATGGCGGCGTCCGTGGACCCGCTGCCGACGACGGCGACGAGCGTCGCGAGACCGGTGGCGCCAAGCAGCGACTGGACGAGGACGACGGGTCGCTGCCCGACCCGGTCGGCCAGCGAGCCCGCGATCGGGGCGCCGACCGCGTTGGCGACGGCGAGCGCGCCGGCGCTCAGGCCGCCGAGGCCGTAGCTGCCGGTCGCGGTCGAGACGAGCAGGAGCGTGCCGAGCTGGCTCATGGCCAGCGGGAGGCGACCGACGAACGCCACGAGGACGTAGGTCGGGCCGGCGATCGACAGGAGTCGTCGATAGGAGGCGAGAGGGGTCACGAGGGGTCCTTCGGGTGCGTCGGTACGACGCGCCGAACCCACCTCCAAGGACGCGTTGAACCCTCTGCAGCGACCATTCTAGGAGCGGTGGCGACTGGTGCGGAATCGTCGCCGTCGGGGTTCCGGTGCACGCGGCGCGGGACTAGGCTCGATGTCGTCGGGGGAGACGTCGGGAGGGCGATTGCACTCGGACGGCGAGGGCGGCCCGCAGCCGCGGGACGACGGTCTGGCGGAGGTCGACTTCGATCACCTCCTCCGGGAGGTCCTGACGCGCGTTCACGGCGGGCAGGACCTCACCCAGGTCGACGACTCGGTGGTCGTAGCACTGGCGGCCGCCGCGGGCGTCGCGATCGAGAACGCCACCCTCTACGAGGAGGCCGAGCGGCGCCAGGCCTGGTTGAGCGCCACCGTCGAGATCACCTCCCTGCTCTCCGAGGACACACCGACCGACACCGCCCTCCAGGCCGTGGCCGACCGGGCCAGGTCGGTGTCGGGCGCCGACGTGGCCTGGGTCGTCAGCGGCTCCGACCCCCAGGACCTGCACCTCGAGGTGGTGGCGGGCGCACCGGTCGACCGGGAGGCCATGCACGCCCTGCCGATGGAGAAGTCGCTGGCCAGCCTGGTGGTGCGCACCGGCCTGCCTGTCTCCGTGGACGACCTCGCCACGGATCCGCGTGCCGTGGATCCCTCGTCCCTCGACGGCTGGCCCCAGGTCGGCCCGATGATGGCCCTCCCGCTGCGATCCGGCTCGGGGATCGAGGGCGTGATCTCGCTCGCGTGGACGCCCGAGCGCATCGACGCGTTCCGACGCCTGGACCCGCGCCTGCCCACCAGCTTCGCCGAGCAGGCGGCCCTCGCCCTGCAGGTCGCCAGGAGCCGGGAGGACCGGAAGCGGATGTCGTTGCTGGAGGACCGCGACCGCATCGGGCGGGACCTGCACGACTTCGTCATCCAGCGGCTGTTCGGCGTGGGCCTGGGCCTGGACAGCACCGTGCGGATGGTGCCCGCCGGCGAGCCGGCCCAGCGTCTGCGCCAGGCCATCGTCGACATCGACGACACGATCAAGGACATCCGCCGCGCGATCTTCGCCCTCGGGACGCTCGAGGGCTCGACGGACCTGCAGACCGAGATCGAGATCCTCGTCGACCGGATAGCCGCGACGATGAAGCTGCGGCCCAAGCTGCGGCTCGAGGGTCCGATCCGCACCACCGTGCCCGCGGCGGTCACGCCGGACCTGCTGGCAGTGGTGGGTGAGGCGCTGACCAACGTCAGCAGGCACGCGCGCGCCTCGACGGTGGAGGTGAGGGTGGTCGTCGACCACGACACGCTCGAGGTGACCGTCGCCGACGACGGGCGCGGCATGCCGCCCGACGTCCTGGAGAGCGGGCTGCACAACATGCGCGAGCGGGCGGCCGGCCACGGCGGTGAGCTGGTGGTCGAGTCCGGGGCCGGCACCGGCACGACCCTCACGTGGAGCGTCCCGCTCGTCGAGGGCGGGTCGACGATCCAGGGCGGCTGAGCCCGGGTCCCGGGACTCCTCGGCCGTCCGCGTCCCGGGATCGGGTCCCGAACGCGCTGGGACTTTGGTCCGTTGCGCGCTTCGCGACGCTGCATTTCTATGGAGTCGCACCGGGGTCGCACCGGGTGCCCCGCTCCACCGGCGCTCCTCAGCCGCACGCCGCGCTGTCGAACCACGAGGGGTCGGTGGAACGGGGCACCCGGGAACGCGATCCGGGGGCACGGACAGGAGGACGCATGGTTCCGCAGCAGGGGGAGGAGCAGTCGTGACGAACATGCCCGTAGGGGTGGCCGACCTGACCTGGACGCCCGGTCTGACCAACCAGGACCTGAGGGAGGCGGCGGACCGCCTCGTCCTCGACCGCTGCGACGTGCCTGCGGGTTCGGTCCTGCGGACGTTCTCGCGATCGGTCCGCACCGCACTGCTCGACGGCTTCCTGACCTCGGAGGTGGTGGCGGAGGCCGAGCGCAGGGCCAGGGAGCTGCTGGCCCAACGGCCGGCCGCGGGCGGCCGTCCCCGCCTGCGCGACTGGGCCGGCGTGCGCGCTCCTGAGGTGCCCCGGCCGAGGAGGGCGCGATGACCGCCCGCGACCGTCGACGGAGCCGGAGCCGCGTCGGCCCGGACACCGACCGTGCCACGTGGAGGCGCTGGCGAGCCCGGTCCGCCGTGCGCGCAGCCCGTCTGGTCTCTGCTGCGGCGCAACGCCGCGCCCGGGAGGACGTGGCGTAGGACCGGTCAGGACCAGGCAGGAAGTCCGGGGCCAAACGGCCCCGGACGGTAGTACCGTGCTCGTATGGACGGACATGCTCATGTCCCCGTCTCGGAAGAGACCATCACGGTGTTCTTGCTGGACGACCACGAGCTCGTCCGGCGGGGGGTCCGCACCCTCCTGGAGTGCGAGCCCGGCATCGAGGTGATCGGCGAGGCCGGCTCGGCCGCTGAGGGCGAGGCTCGGATCACGGCGCTGCGTCCCCGCGTCGCCATCGTGGACGGTCGGCTGCCCGACGGCTCGGGCATCGAGGTGTGCCGCCAGGTCCGGTCGGTCGACCGGCGCATCGAGGTGCTGGTCCTGACGTCGTACGACGACGACGACGCGCTGTTCGCGGCCATCATGGCCGGCGCGTCCGGCTACGTGCTGAAGCAGATCAGCAGCGGTGACCTCGTCACGGCCGTGCGCCGGGTGGCGGCGGGCCAGTCGATGCTCGACCCCGCCGTGACGGCCCGGGTGCTGCACCGGCTGCGACAGGGCTCCGACCGGGACCCGCTCACCCAGCACCTGACCCCCAAGGAGGAGCAGGTCCTCGGGCTGGTGGCCGAGGGTCTGACCAACCGCCAGATCGCCGAGCGCCTCGGCGTGGCCGAGAAGACGGTCAAGAACTACGTGTCGACGCTCCTGGCAAAGCTCGGTGTCGAGAGCCGGACGCAGGCGGCGGTGATGGCGGCTCGCCGTCCGACCACGGGCGACGGCCGTCCGGGACACCCGGCCCCCTAGGTGTAGTTCCTGCGCGTCCCCGCGTGCGGGGCTCCGTAGGGTGTCCGCGTGCCCCCTCGCCCCGACCGGTCCGACGGCGTCCGACCCGGTGGGGTCTCGCGGCTGCGCGCGATCGACCCGCTGGTGCCCGTGGTGGCCGGGGTGTCCCTGGTGGTCTACGTGCTGCACGGCTTCCACGGGATGCTGACGCGCGACCTGGGCATCTACAGCTACGCCGGCCAGCAGGTGGCCGACGGCGTCCCGCCCTACCTCGGCGTCCTCAACCGTGCCGGGCCGCTGGCGCACGTGCTGCCGGGGGTGGGGGTGCTCGTGGCACGCCTCGGTGGCCTCGACGACGTCATCACCATGCGCGTGATCTTCATGCTGATGGCCACCGCGGCCGTCTGCGTGTCCTACCTGCTCGGCCGCGACCTGTTCCGCTCCCGGGGCGCCGGCCTGGTGACCGCGAGCGCGATGCTCGCCGTCCACGGCTTCATCCAGTACGCGTCCAACGGGCCGCGCGAGAAGACCCCGATGACGCTCTTCGTGGTCGGCGCGCTGTGGGCGGTGACGCACCGGCGCTGGTTCACCGCGGGCGTCCTGACGAGCCTGGCCACGCTGTGCCTGCAGACGGCGTTCTTCAGCACCTTCACGGCCGTCGCCGTGGGCGCGCTCCTGCTCGCGACGGGCGGCCGGATCCGTGCGCTGGTGCGGATCGCCGTCGGCGGAGTGGTGCCCGTGGTGGTGCTCGGCACCTGGTTCGCGCTCACTGGGGCGCTGGGCGTCGCGTGGGACGGCTTCTACGCCATCAACCGTCGCTACACGGTCCCGAACCCGCTCGACGCCGAGCGCGCGCTGGTGTGGGACGACCTGCAGGTCGCCTACGGGGTGACGGTGTGGCTGCTCCTGGCCGGCGCGGTCGTGCTCGTGCTGGTCTCCCTGGCCGCCGTGTCCCGCCGGGCACGGGCCGCCGTACCGGGACTGGCCGTGCTGCCCGCCATGACGGCCGGCCTCGTCGCCGGACTCGCCTGGATCCGCGAGGAGTACGACGCGTGGGCCGACCTGTTCCCGGTGCTGCCGTTCGCGGCGATCGGGCTGGGCGCCGGCTTCGCGGTCGCCACCCACGGGCTCGCCCGCCGTCCCCGGGGCGCCGTGGCGGGGGTGCTCGCCGTCGCCGCCGTCGTCGTCGCGCTGACGTACTCGCTCTCGACCCGGGACGACTCCCTGCGGGACCAGCGCGAGGCCGCGGACGCGGTGCTGGCGACCCTGCCCGCCGACGCCACCATCACGTCGATCGAGGCACCGCAGCCGCTGGTGCTGACCGGCCGGACCAACCCCACGCGCTACCAGATGTTCCGCAGCGGGCTGCAGGACTACATGGAGGACACCTGGCCCGGTGGGCTCGACGGGTTCAAGCGCGACCTCGTCGCGGACGGCCCGGACCTGGTCGCGGTGGGGGAGACGGTCTCGCGCCGCTGGCGCGCGTCGATCCAGCCCGACTACGTGTACGTCGGCAGCGCGCCGCTGTGGGACTGGTACGCCCGCGCGTCGCTGGGCGACGAGAAGATCGCCGAGCTGCGGGAGGCGGCGGGCTACGACGCGGACAACCCGCTGGCCGAGCCGCTCGTGCCATGAGCCGGCGCAGCGCCCCGCTCCTGCTCGCCACGGGCTCCGTGGTGAGCGGGGTCCTGGCCTACGTGCTGTTCGCCCTCGTGACCCGCGGGATCGGCGCGAGCGCCGCGGCCCCGGTGTCGGTGCTCTGGACCGTCTGGGCGCTCGCTGGCGCCGCGTTCACCTTCCCGCTGCAGCACTGGATCACCCGGTGCCTCACGGCCGGCCGGGCGGGCGACGTCCGAGGCTCGGCCGGACGCGTCGCCGCCGTCGTGGTGGCCGCGGCCGTCGTCACCGGTGCCCTCGCCTGGGTGTTCCGGGACCGGCTCTTCCACCGCGACGACGTGTGGTTCCCCGCCCTCGTCGTGCTCGTGGTCCTCGGCTCGGCGGCCGTCGGCGTCCTGCGGGGCAGCCTGGGCGGGCGGGGCCGGATGGGTGCGGTGGCCGTGAGCCTGGTCGCGGAGAACGCGGCGCGGTGCCTCCTCGTGGCCGTGCTGCTGCTGGCGCGGGTGCACGACCCGGTGGCCTACGGCCTGTGCCTGGTGGCCGGGTCGTTGATCGCGCTGTGGCCAGGCGCCTGGCGTTTCGACGAGGCGGGCTCGGGCCGGGGCGGCTCGCTGGCGTTCCTGGGCGGCGCTGCGACGGCGCAGCTGCTCGCGCAGGGTGTGCTGACCGGGGGAGCGGTAGTGCTGGCGCTGATCGGCGGCTCACCCGCGGAGATCACGGCGGTGTTCGCCACGCTGGCCCTGTTCCGCGCGCCGTACATGGTCGTGCTGGGCACGCTGCCGCAGGTCACGCACCACGTCACCGGGCTCGTCGAGGCGGGCGACCTGCGGGCCCTCCGCCTCCTCGCGGGACGCCTCGCGGTGCTGGGGGCAGCGGTCGTGGTGCTGGGGGCCGTCATCGGGGGGACCGCAGGTCCGGCACTCGTGCGCGCGGTCTTCGGGGACACCGTCGACATCGGCCACGGCGACGCCGGGGTCATCGCGACCGGATGTGCGCTGGCCCTGGTCAACGTGGTGCTGATGGTGGCCGCGCTGGCGCTGGACCGCCCGGGACGGGTCGCCGGCGCCTGGGGTCTCGCTGTCCTCGCGGGCGCCGTCGTGGTGCTGCCGACGACCTGGCTGCTGCCGGTCGAACGGGTCGCCTTCGCGTTCGTCGCGGCCGAGGTCGCGGCGACCGTGCTCCTCGCGGTGGCCGCGTCGTCGGTGCTCAGGGCCGGGCGGACGACGGCCTGACGGCCGCGACGAACACTGACGAGCCGAAGGGCAGGTCGCGGCGGCGCAGCACGCGCGCCTCCGCCCGGCACACGCCCATGAGCGCCCGGTCGAGGCCCGGCGAGACCTCGGGCAGGCGCGAGTCGCCGGTGGCGGGTGGACGCAGCCGGCGGCGCAACCGCTCGGCCGCGAAGAGCGGGAACACCCCGCCGAAGGCGTACGTCGCCCGCCGCACCTCCATCCCGGCGCCCTCGACCAGCCCGACGATGCCCGCGCGCGTGTAGCGGCGGTGGTGACCGGCCTGGACGTCGTGGTCCGACCATGCCCACTGGTAGGCCGGGACCGAGAGCAGCATCCGCCCGCCGGGCACCAGCACCCGCTGCAGCTCGGACACCGCGCGGGCGTCGTCCGCGCAGTGCTCGACCACGTCGAACGCCGAGACGACGTCGAAGGTCCCGTCCCCGAAGGGCAGCTCGGTCGCCGACCCGACGACGCCCTCACCGGGCCGCAGGCCGTCGGGGAACAGGTCCAGCCCCACGTGCTGGTGCTCGCCCCGCATCCACCCCACGCTGGGCGCGTCCGCGCTGCCGACGTCGAGCGTGCGGCTCGGGGTCGCGAGGTGCGGCGCCATCACCGCAGCGAGCAGGTCGGTGCGGGCCCGGTGCCACCAGTAGCCCTCGCGCCGCAACGACGACGAGCCCGGCTGTCCGGGGCTCACCGCTCCGGGAGGGTGGCGGTGCTCGCCTCGAGGAAGGCGGCCACCACGCGGTCGAGGTCGGGGTCGGACAGGTTGTTGTGGAAGGGCAGGCGCAGCAGCCGGTCGCTGACGTCCTCGGAGACCGGGCAGTCGGTCTGCCGGACCGCGAAGGAGCGCCCCGCGTCGGAGGTGTGCAGCGGCTGGTAGTGGAAGGTGGCCTGCACGCCCGCCTTGCGCATCAGCTCGAGCACGTCGTTGCGCCGGTCGCGGTGCGAGAGCAGGACGTAGAACATGTGGTGGGCCGAGCCCCGGTCGGCGGGCACCCGCATCACCTCGAAGCCCAGCTCGTCGGCGTACGGCGCCAGCGCGGCGGCGTAGCGCTCGCTGACGCGTCGGCGCTTGTCCTGCACCGCGTCGCGCTGCTCCAGCTGGCCGAGGAGGTAGGCGGCGAGCACGTCGGAGAGGCCGAACGAGGACCCGGTGTCCTTCCAGGTGTACTTGTCGACTTGGCCGAGCATGAAGGCGTGGCGGTTGGTGCCCTTGTCGTAGAGCACCCGGGCGCGGTCGACGTCCTCGGGGTCGTTGAGCAGGAGGGCACCGCCCTCGCCGCAGACGAAGTTCTTGGTCTCGTGGAAGCTGAGGGTGGCGAAGCGTCCCAGGCTGCCGAGCGGCTCGCCCCGCCAGGTGCCGAAGAGGCCGTGCGCGTTGTCCTCCACGAGCTGCACCTGCGGCCAGTCGGCCAGGACGTCGCGGATCCCCTGCACGTCGCACGCGACGCCGGCGTAGTGCACGATCACGACCGCCCGCACGTGCTCGTCGAGGAGAGTCGCGAGGTGTGCGGGGTCCAGGCCCAGCGTGTCGGGCTCGATGTCGCAGAAGAGCAGGCCGGCGCCCTGCCGCGCGAACGCCAGGCCCGTGCTGGTGAAGGTGAACGACGGGACGATGACCGTGTCGCCCTCCTTCAGGTCCATCAGCATCGCCGACAGCTCGAGGGCCGCCGTGCACGAGGTGGTCATCAGCACCTCGGCCGAGCCGGAGTCGGCCGCGATGAGCTCGGCGGTCCGCCGGGCGAAGGCGCCTCCGGACGACAGGTGGCCGCCCCGCACGACGTCCTGGACGTAGTCGAGCTCGCGGCCCTCCACCGACGCGACGTTGAAGGGGATGTCCGGCAGCTCTGCGGCGGGACCGTCCTCGGGCTCCTGTGCCTGTGCCACAGCGGGCACCTCCCTCTCGTCGTTCGTCTCGTCGCTTGTCACCACGGCAGCGGCCTCCCGAGCTGGTCGGCCAACCGTGCGTTGCTCTCCTCGAAGTACCCCTCGAGTGTGCCCGTCACGCCTGCATCGAGTACGGGTGTAACGCCCGGCGTCGCGTTGACCACCTCGCCGTCGGGGACGGGGGAACGACCCGGGTCGAGCCCGAGGTCCGCCACGAGCCCGGTCAGCACCGCGGGGTCGGCCAGCAGCTCCTCGGTGAAGAGCACGTGCGTGGTCGTGGGGAAGGTCGCGGACCAGGGCTCGAGCTGCTCGGCGTAGCGGCCGCGGCGCAGGTAGGCGAAGGGCGACACCGACGAGCGCTGCGGGTCCCACTGCCGGTCGTCGTCGTCCAGGTCGGCGAGCAGGGCGTCCTCGAGGTCGCGGGTCTCGAAGCCGTTGGCGGTGCTGAACCGCCAGTGCGACACGGCGCGGCGCACGGGGTCGCGCAGCAGCACGACCACCTCGGGCTCGCCGAGCATCTCCGCCGCGCGGCCCGGGGCCTGCGGGTCCTCGAGGTAGCTGGTGCTCTTGTCGCCCAGGAGCGTCTCGTCGCGGGCGTGCGCGAACCACGTGCGGTGGTAGGACTCCGCGCCGCGGGCGGAGAGCGTCGCGTCGCAGAAGACCTTCGGCTCGGGGGGCGACGGGCGGGCCATCGTGACGTCGGGGTGCGCGTCGAGCGCCCGGCTCAGGTAGGTCGTGCCGCACCGTTGCGCGCCGACGACCAGCAGGTGCCGGTGGTCGCAGCCGCTCATGACGACACCCGGCGCGCCACGTGGTAGGTGGTGACCGCGCTGACCGCGTTGAGCGTGCGGACGACGTACTCGCCCAGCATCGACAGCAGCATGATGACGAAGCCGTTCATCAGCGCCAGCAGCACCGCGATCGTCGTCCAGCCGGGCACGGACGAGTCCACGAAGAGCGCGCGGACGAGGTAGAAGAGGCCGAGCAGGAAGCTGCCGCCGGCGACCGCGAACCCGATGCCGGCGGCCAGCCGCAGCGGGAACACGGAGTAGCTGAACAGGATGGCCAGCACGAGCGAGGCGATGCGGCGCAGGCCGTAGTTGCTGGTGCCGACCGGTCGGGGGTCGTGGCGCACCAGCACGTCGGCGGGGTTGCTGGAGAACATCAGCGCCTGACCCGTGATGTAGGGGTGGGCGGTGCGGGACCCGCAGATCCGGTCCACCACGTCGCGCCGCAGGATCCGGAAGTTGGACACGGCCAGGCCGGGCGGCTGGTCGAAGACCCGCCGGTTGATCATGCTGATCGCCCTGCTGCCCAGCCGTCGGTAGCCCCGCGCCTGCTTGCGGTCGAAGCGGCCGAAGACGACGTCGTGGCCCTCCATCGCCTTCGCGATGAGCAGCAGCGCCTGGTCGGGCGGGTTCTGCAGGTCGTCGTCGAGGGTGATCACGTAGTCGCCGGTCGCCTCCCGCATGCCGGCGACGTTGGCGTGGTGCTGGCCGTAGTTGCGCAGCAGGTCGAGCGCGACGACGTGCGGGGACTGCGCGGCCCGGGCGCTGATGACGTCCCAGCTGCCGTCGCGGCTGCCGTCGTTGACGAGGACGACCTGGTGGCGCAAACCGGCGGACTCGAAGACCTCGAGGACCGCGTCGATCGTGCGCCCGACCACGTCCTGGCTGTTGTAGACCGGGATCACGACCGAGTAGGAGAAGTCGGCCGGGTCGGCGCTCACGGTGCCCCTCTCGCGCTGCTGCTCGTCATCCACCACCCCGGGGTGGGCGGCTCGACCCGAGCATAGGGCCGACCGGTGCGCGCGTGCCCCACCCCTCAGCGTCAGCGGAAGTCGCGGGACGACGCCCGGGCCTGGAGGACCGCGCCGGCGCCGGGCACGACGACGTCGATGCCCTCGACGCGGTCGGCCACGAGGTTGGTGACGCCCTCGTTGCGCTCGAGCCGGCCGCGCACGACCACTGCAACCTTGTTGCGCGCTGCCTGCCGGTGGGCCTTCATCACCCCGATCGAGCACACGACGTTGAGCATGCCGGTCTCGTCCTCGAGGTTGAGGAAGGTGACGCCCATGGCGGTGCCCGGCCGCTGGCGGTGGGTGACGAGGCCGCCGACGTGGACCCGTCGGCCGGACTCGGCGTCGGCCAGCTCGGCGACGGACCGGACGCCGGCGCGGCGCAACCCGTCGCGCAGGTGCTCGATCGGGTGGCGGTCGGGTGAGATGCCGGTGGCCCACAGGTCGGCCAGGGTGAGCTCCGGCTCGCTCATCCCGGGCAGCGTCGGCGCGGCAGGTGAGGGGGTGATGCCGGGCAGGTGCTCGGACCCCTCGGCGAAGCCGGCCGCCCAGAGCGCCGATCGCCGGTCGAGCCCCCAGGCGTCGAACGCGCCGGCGGTGGCCAGCGCCTCCAGCTGCGCGGACGTGAGGTCGGCGCGCCGGGAGAGGTCGGTGATGCCGGTGAACGGGGCGTCGTCGCGTGCGGCGACGATCCGGCGCGCGACCTCGAGGCCGATGCCGCGCACCGAGTCCAGCCCGAGGCGTACGGCGAGCGCCCCGTCGCGGCGGTGCGCGGGCACCGGGTCGGGGGTGCCCGGCACCCACTCGACGCGCTCGAAGCGTGGCCGGCAGCACTCGGCGGGACCGGTGGCTGCCACCGGGCCCGTCACGACGGGCTCCAGGTCGGCCTGCGCCGCGGACCGGGTGACGTCCGGGCGGCGTACGTCGACGTCGTGGCGGCGGGCGTCGTGGACCAGCGACTGCGGGGAGTAGAACCCCATCGGCTGGTTGCGCAGCAGTCCGGCCAGGAAGGCCGCCGGGTAGTGCAGCTTGAACCACGACGACGCGTAGACGAGCAGCGCGAAGGACAGGGCGTGCGACTCGGCGAAGCCGAAGTTGGCGAAGGACAGGATCTTGACGTAGATCGAGTCGGCGAGGTCGCCGGTGATGCCGCGGCGCTCCATGCCGGCGTAGAGCTTCTGCTTGACCGACTCGATGCGCTCGACGCCCCGCTTGGAGCCCATCGCGCGGCGCAGCAGGTCGGCGTCGTCGCGGCTGCAGTCACCGAGGGTGACCGCCATGGCCATCAGCTGCTCCTGGAACAGCGGCACGCCCTTGGTGCGCTCGAGCACCGGCACCAGCTCGGGGTGATCGTAGGTCACCGCTTCCTGTCCGGTCGCGCGCCGCACGTAGGGGTGCACCGCGCCGCCCTGGATCGGGCCGGGACGGATGAGGGCGATCTCGATGGCGAGGTCGTAGAACTCGCGGGGGCGCAGCCGGGGAAGCGTGCCGATCTGCGCGCGGCTCTCCACCTGGAAGACGCCGATGGAGTCGGCGCGACAGAGCATGTCGTAGACGGCCGGCTCCTCCTTGGGCATCGTCGCGAGGTCCCACTGCTCGCCGAGGTGGTCGGCGACGAGCCGCATCATGTGGTCGAGCGCGCCGAGCATGCCCAGCCCGAGCAGGTCGAACTTGACCAGCCCCATCGACTCGCAGGCGTCCTTGTCCCACTGCAGCACGGTGCGCCGGTCCATCCGCCCCCGCTCGATGGGGCAGACCTCCCCGATGGGTCGCTCGGTCAGCACCATCCCGCCGGAGTGGATGCCGAGGTGGCGCGGGGCTCCCATCAGCTCCTCGGCCAGAGCGACCACCGGGGCGGGCACGTCGTGCGCGTCGGGGTCGCCCTGGTCGCCGGCGACCACGGACTTCCAGCCGTCGATCTGCTTGGACCACGCGTCCTGCTGGCCGGGGGAGAAGCCGAGCGCCTTGGCTGCGTCGCGCACCGCCATCCGCGGTCGGTAGGCGATGACGTTGGCGACCTGCGCGGCGTTGCGGCGACCGTAGGTGTCGTAGACCCACTGGATGACCTCCTCGCGCCGGTCGGAGTCGAAGTCGACGTCGATGTCGGGCTCCTCGTCGCGGTGCGCGGAGATGAAGCGCTCGAAGGGGAGCTTGTAGAAGACCGCGTCGACGGCGGTGATG
This sequence comes from Nocardioides sp. P5_E3, assembly GCF_054049275.1. Classification (NCBI taxonomy): domain Bacteria; kingdom Bacillati; phylum Actinomycetota; class Actinomycetes; order Propionibacteriales; family Nocardioidaceae; genus Nocardioides; species Nocardioides sp. P5_E3. The sequence goes on along the minus strand of NZ_JBFUMR010000011.1, from coordinate 67,480 downwards.
CCGAGGGCGTAGCAGACCGCCGAGCTGGCGGCCGAGCCTCGGCCCTGGCAGAGGATCTTCCGCTCGCGGGCGAACGCGACGATGTCGTGGACGATGACGAAGTAGCCGGCGAAGTCCTTCTCGGCGATGACCCGCAGCTCGTGCTCGAGCCGCTCACGCGCCTCGCGCTCGTGGGGGACGCCGGCGTACCTCTCGGCGAACCCTCGCTCCGCCAGCACTCGCAGCCACGAGTCGGCGGTGTGGCCCTCGGGGATCTGCCGCTTGGGCAGCGCGGGGGAGGCCTTGCGCAGGTCGAAGGCCAGCTCGTCGGCAAGGGTGACGCTGCGCCCCACGGCGTGGGGGTACGACGGCAGCGCCGCGGCCGTCTCCTCCCCGCTGCGCAAATGGGCCGAGCCCGACAGGTCGAGCCAGCCGTCGAGCTCGGCCAGGCTGCGCCGGGCCCGCACGGCCGCCATCGCCGAGGCGAGCCGGTGCCGCTGCGGGGTGGCGTGGTGGACGTTTCCGGCGGCGACGACGTCGAGGCCGTGGACGGCGGCCAGCCCGGCGAGGGAGGCGTTGGTGGCGTCCGCGCCGGGGCGCGGGGACAGCTCGACGAGCACGTGCTCGAGGCCGAAGAGCGACGTCAGCCGGTCGAGCGCCTCGGCCGCCGCCGGCTCACCACCCGTCGCGAGCGCCTGCCGCACCGCACCCTTGCGGCAGCCGGTGAGCACCGCCCAGTGGCCGCGCCCCTGCTCGGCCAGCTCGTCGAGGTCGTAGACGGGTCGACCCTTCTCGTCGCCGCGCAGGTGGGCGTCGGTCATCGCCGCGGCCAGCCGGTGGTAGCCCTCGACGCCCCGCGCCAGCACCAGCAGGTGGCTGCCCTCGGGGTCGGGCACGCCGTTCTGCGGCCCGCTGAGTCCGAGCGACAGCTCGGCGCCGAAGACGGTGGGCAGGTCGTAGGCAGCCGCCGCCTCGGCCAGCATGGGGGCGCCGTAGAAGCCGTCGTGGTCGGTGATCGCAAGGGCGTGCAGGCCCAGCCGGATGGCCTCCTCGACCAGCTCGGCGGGCGAGGAGGCGCCGTCGAGGAAGCTGAAGTGGCTGTGGCAGTGCAGCTCGGCGTAGGGGGTGACCGCCGCGGGTCGCTCGATCGAGCGGGCCTCGGTCGAGGCGCGCTTGCGGCGCGACACCGGTGCGTCGTCGGCACCGGGAAGGCCGCTCAGCCGGCGCTCCAGCTCCTTCCACCGCATGGCGGGGTTGTTCCAGCCGATCAGCGCACCCGCTCAGTCATAGCCGGCCTCCAACGACCAGCCGTCCGGCGCTCGCAGCAGGAGCCAGGCCCGGCCGTCGGCACCGACGACCTGGAAGCGCGCGGTGGGTCCGGCCCCGCCCGACCACCAGCCCTCGTCGGTGGGCCACGGCCCCGCCCACGCCGTCACCGGCTGCCAGGGCAGGTCGTCGGTCTGCCCGGCGACCCGGAAGTGCCGCGGCTCCCCGCTCACCACGCCGCGGTCGGTGACGCACACCGGGCGGCCGCCGTCGTCGACGACCTCGGCGGCCCGGGGAGGGGCGAACACCCGGACCGGTGCCGGCCCCGGCACCCGGCCCGGCCACGGCCGGTCCACCGGGCGCAGGTCGACAGCCCGCTCGCCCCACGGCACCAGCGCCTGCCGCGCCGACGGGCTGCGACCGCCCTGCAGCACCGGGCGGCGGACGGCGTCGAAGCCGACCATGCCCTGCACCCGGGCCACCCCGCGCTCGACGAGGTCGTCGGACGCCGACCCCCAGAGCGCCTCGCCGTGCGCGGCCGCCGGCTCGACGAGCTCGGGCACGAAACGCACGCGGTCGATCGGCGCGCGCACGACGCCCGCGTCCTTGCGGCCGCGCAGCGAGCCGCTGACCCCGCTCGTGGACCCGGCCGACTGCAGCTGCCAGTGAACGCGGTCGACGAGGTCACGCGCACTGAAGTGGCGCGGGTGCAGCCAGGAGCGCGACGAGCACACGACCCCGTCGGACTCGGCCTCGACCCGCACACCGGTGGCGACGAGCTGGTGGTGGGCGAGCTGGGTGACGAAGCGCTCGGCGGTGGTGCGGACGCTGAAGGTGATCGCCTCGACGGAGTCGAGCGGCGGCTCGAACGGCACCTCCGCGTCGAGCTCGGGCGGCGGGGTGCGCGCCGCGAACAGCGTCGGGTCCTCGCCCCGCGCCCGTCGCCGGACCGTCGCACCGTAGGCCCCGAGCCGGTGCTCGACCGCGTCGCCCGGCAGGTCGGCGAGGTCACCCAGGGTGCGCAGGCCGAGCCGCTGCAGGAGGCCCACGAGCTCGCGACCGCGGGCGCCGTCGTCCTGCAGCACGTGGACGGGCAGTCCGCGCAGGAACGCGGGTGACTCTCCGGGAGGGACGACTGTCCAGGCCTGCACCTCCGCCACCCGGGCGGCCTGCTCGGCGGTGAACAGGTCGTCGGCGATGCCGATCCGCACGTCCCACACGCCCGTCTCGACCAGCGCCTGGCAGGCGGTCGCCGCTGCGGCGGTCTCGCTGCCGTACCAGCTGCCCGGGGCCCGGACGGCGAGCAGCCCGGGACGCAGGGCGGCCACCCCCGGGCGCAGGTCCTCGACCACGGCGAGGACCGGCTCGAAGGCCCGGGCGTCCCGGTCGGGGTTGGTCGGCAGCAGCAGCAGCTCGGGACACCGCGCCTGCGCGTCGCGGCGGCGCTGCCCCCGGCGTACGCCCTCGGCACGGGCGGGACCGTTGCAGACCTCCACGACGTTGGCCGAGAGCACGGCGGCGGGGGAGCGCAGCGAGCGGTCGGCCTCCTCGAGCGCCGCGACCACGGACCAGTCGGGGCACCACACGACCATGACCCTCATCGCCGGACCCTCATCGCCGGACCCTCATCATGCCCGTCGGATCTCCCGGACCTCGCGGGCCTGCCGCTCGGAGCCCGGGTCGACCTGGTGCACGCCCGGCCAGGCCAGGTCGGCGCGCTGGGGTGGCCGCGCGCCCCGGTGCACCGCGACGCGGGCCCGCCTCTCCCGCAGCTCACCGGCGCCCGACGTCGGGCCGGTCCAGACCGACTCCTCGACGCTCAGCCTGGCCGACACGCGCGGCCACTGGCCGTGGACGACCAGCACCGCGGACCTCGTGCGCAGCCGGGAGTCGAGGATCCCCGCGGTGCGCTCGTCGACGGTGGCCGGCGGGCGGAGCACCACCACCCGCAGCACGTCGACGAGGGCGGCGGTGACCTCGAGCCAGTGCTCGCCGGGGTCGGGCACCAGCACGGTGCGTGACAGCTCGATGCCGAGCTCCGCGGCGGCCTCGGCACCGAAGTCGGCGCACCCGGCGAAGCCGACCCACTCGCCGGCCCGCGAGGCCCCGGCGGCGAGGGCGAGCGCGAGCGACGCCGAGTCGACGGCGTACGTTGATCCGGCGTGCAGCGGGACCAGGTCGGCCAGTCCGGGCAAGGTCGCCACAGGATCTCCGGCAGGCCTGCGCTCCATCGCGGCGACCCGCTCGCGCAGCTGCTCGACCACGGACCTGCCTGGGTCGAGCGCGGCGACGGAGCGGGCGGACGACATGTCTCCATGATCGAACACCTGTTCGAACGAGTCAAGCGAGGGGCGTGCCGCCGCCGCCCTGCGGGTGGGCCATCAGACCACGGCCAGCACGTCGTGGCGAGACGCGGTGCGATGCGGGGCCCGGAACGGGCCGGGTCTGCTTATGCTGACCAGACTGTTCGACGGAAAGGTGGGGGTCGTGTCGAAGATCTCGAGGCTCGTGGGGGGCCTGAGCCTCGTGCTGGTGGTGTCGCTGGGCCTGGTGGCCCCCGGGCAGGCGAACGACGTCGCGTCGTCCGCCGGCCAGCCGGCGGCGGCCAAGCCGAAGCCGAAGAAGTGGGAGGCCTTCAGCGGGCCCTTCTTCAACGACCCCCATCTCGCCAAGGGGCACTTCCAGATCGAGCGGCGGGTGATCCAGACCATCAAGAACACGCCCAAGGGCTCGTCAATCAGGATCGCGATCTACTCCTTCGACCGCCTGCCGGTCGCGCACGCGCTGGTGGCGGCCCACCGTCGCGGGGTGCAGGTGCAGATGCTGCTCAACGACCACTGGGAGACGCCCGCCATGAAGGTGGTGCGTGCCGAGATCGGCAAGAACCGCAAGAAGAACAGCTTCATCTACAAGTGCAAGCAGAGCTGCCGGGGGGCGGCCAACGAGTTCAACAACCTGCACACGAAGTTCTACCTGTTCAGCCAGGCCGGCACGTCCGAGGACGTCCTGGCCGTGGGCTCGGCCAACATGACGCGCAACGCCGCCATCCACCAGTGGAACGACCTCTACTTCACCGACGGCGACCACGAGCTGTTCCGCCAGTTCGTGGCGCTCTTCAAGGACATGTCCAAGGACTACGACACCCGTCAGGAGCCGTGGTACTTCTGCGGCGTCCCGATCGGCCCGGCGTGCGACGACTCGGTCGACAAGCACACAGCCGTCGCGTTCCCCCGGGTCTCGCGGCCGAAGGACGACCTGGTGGTCACGATGCTCGACCGGATCCAGTGCCTGACCCCCGACCCAATGACCGGCAAGGTGAAGCGCACCCGCCTGGCCCTGTCGATGCACACCATGCGCGGGGCTCGCGGCGACTACCTCGCCGAGGCCATCCGACAGAAATGGGTCCAGGGCTGCGACGTGCGGGTCACCTACGGCCTCATCGGCTACCACACCAAGGGCGTCATCGCCGCCCCGACCAAGCGCGGTCGGATCCCGCTCCGATCGACGGGCATGGACTACAACCTCGACGACAACTTCGACCTCAACAACGACGGCATCGACGACCTGATCCTCGACTACTACAGCCACCAGAAGTACCTCGTCGTCCAGGGCACCTACAACGGCGTGCCCGACACCTCGATGGTCCTGACCGGCTCGGTGAACTGGTCGAGCCTGAGCACCGCCAACGACGAGGTGTGGTTCACCGTGAAGGGCGCGAAGGTCGCGGACAAGTACCTCAAGAACTTCGACTACCAGTGGAACAACACCCGCAACACCCGCAACGCCTACACGACGACGTACGCCAACTTCCGGGTCCGCCGCGAGGTGCGCCAGCCCGACGGCTCCATGCGCACCGTCTGGCGGACCGTCCGTCGCCCGGTCACCACCGTCGAGCCCGACCACTACCTCCCGGGTCCCTACTGGGAAGCCGACTGACCGACGGCGTCAGTGCGCCGCGGTCGAGGCGCGTCCGTGCTCGACGACGATCACCGCGAGCGCCACGACCACGCCGAGCAGGGTCTCGACCCCCCGGTCGAGGAGCAGTCCTGCCGCGTCCTGCGACGACCCGAGCTGGCCCATCAGCAGCGCCATCGGGGTGATGAAGAGCATCGCGATGCCGTAGTTGCGGCCCACCGCCAGCTCGGTGAGGACCTGCAGGACGACGACCACCAGCACGAGCGGCACCGGGTCGAGCCCGAGCAGCAGCAGCGGCGCGGCGGTGAGCAGGCCGAGCACCGTGCCGACGCTGCGGTGGGCGGCGCGTACGGCCTGGTGGTCCCGGCCGCTGACGCTCAGCGGGGCGACCGCCGCGACCATCGCCCACCACGGGTGGCCGATCCCTGCGGCGGTGGCCGCTCCACCCGCAAGGACCGTGACGAGGAAGTAGCGCAGCGGGTCGACGTACCCCGGCACCCGCCGCAGCGGCGGGGGAGCAGTCCACGGCGTACGACGTGCGACGGCGCCGACGTTGCCGATCACCACGGCGAGGGCTGCGCTCGCGGCGGACACCGCAAGGGCGACCGGGACGTCGGCCGTCGTGGCCGGCACCGCGGAGACGGTGCCGAACGCGAAGAGCAGGAAGAGCGGGCCCGAGGGGTGCCAGTCGAAGACCGTGGACGCCACCGACCCGGCGGCGGCGACGAGCGCGCTGAGCAGCACGAGCGCCCACGGGCCGACCCCCACGGCCGACACCAGCGCCCCGAGCCCGACGGCGGTGACGAGCGACAGGCCCGCGGTGCACTGCATCGCGGCGCGGGGGAGGTGCACCCGGCTGCGTCCGTAGAGGGCGGTGAAGGCGCCGAAGGCGGCGTAGACCGCCCACGAGGTCCGGTCGGTCGCGACGAGCGTGAGCAGCGGTACGGCGACGCTGAGGCCGGCACGGAGGGCGACCCGGTGCTGCCCGGGCGGCACGGGGTTCAGGCGGAACAGGTCACGTGCGACGGCACGCGGACGGACCCGGGAACCACTGGTCCCGGGTCCGTCCGCGAGGGAGGTGCTGAAGATCGGCGAGGTGATCAGGCGTTCTTGATCGCGGAGACGTCGAACTCGAGCTTGATCTTCTCGGAGACGAGCACGCCGCCGGTCTCGAGCGCGGCGTTCCAGGAGAGGTCCCAGTCCTTGCGGTTGATCGTGGTCGCGCCCTCGAAGCCGACGCGGGTGTTGCCGAACGGGTCGATCGCGGTGCCGGTCTCCTCGAAGGGGATCCTGACCGACTGGGTGGTGCCCTTGATGGTCAGGTCGCCGGTGACGGTCCACTCGGCGCCGTCGCGCTCGACGGAGGTCGACGCGAAGGTGATGGCGTCGTGGTTCTCGACGTCGAAGAAGTCGGCGGAGACCAGGTGGCCGTCGCGGTCGGCGGAGCCGGTCGAGACGCTGGCGGGGCGGATGGTGAGCGAGACGGTCGAGGCGGCCGGGTTCTCGGCGTCGACGTGCGCGGTTCCCTCGAAGTCGGTGAACTGGCCGCGGACGGTGGTGACCATCGCGTGGCGGGCCGAGAAGCCGAGGCGGGAGTGGCTGGCGTCGATGGTGTAGTCACCGGTGAGCGCGTCGCGCTCGGCGACGGCGACGGGGGCGGCAGCCTGGCTGGGCGTCCAGGCGGCGACCTGGGTGGCGGGCTTGGACTTGCGGCGGAAGAACGACATCGGGGGCTCCTGAGGGGGCGAGGGGTTTTGGTTGATGATTCAACCAACCTAACCGGTCGGCCGTCGTTCTTGTTCCCGCCTCGATGTGATCCGCGCCTCATGCCGACGGCCCGAACCTCCAGCGGTGGGAGGCCGGGCCGTCGCGACGGGTCAGGCGATCGACGAGGGGTGCTTCGCCAGCGGGGTGACCTGGATGGCCATGTAGGGGAACAGCGGCAACCCCGAGAGCAGGTCGTGGAGCGCGTCGTTGGACTCGACGTCGAAGATCGAGACGTTGGCGTACTCGCCGACGACGCGCCACAGGTGCGGCCAGCGGCCGGAGCGCTGCACCTCCTGGGCGTACGCCTTCTCGCGGGCGACGAGGTCGGCCTTGACGTCGGCATCCATGTCGAGCGGGATCCGGACGTCCATGCGCACGTGGTAGAGCATCGGCGATCAGCCCTTCGCGGGGTCGAGGACGAAGCCGTAGGACACCGTCGCGGAGCCGTCGGCCTGCCGCTGCGGGTCGAGGATCAGCTCGGGCTTCACGGCCGAGGCGATGTCGTCGTCGTTGTGCTCGTCGCCGGGGAAGTAGAGCTGGGCCGTGAGGAGCTCGTGGCCGGGCGCGGAGACCTTGACGTGCAGGTGGGCGGGGCGCCAGGCGTGCCAGCCGGCGGCGGCGATGAGCCTGCCGCACGAGCCGTCGGTGGGGATCTGGTAGGGCGCGGGCTGCACCGTGGTGATCTCGAAGCTCCCGTCGGCGTCGGTGGTGAAGGTGCCGCGCAGGTTCCACTCGGGGATCCCGGGGGCGAACTGCGAGTAGAAGCCGTCGTCGTCGGCGTGCCAGAGCTCGACCTTGGCGCCGCCGAGGGCGGACCCGTCGCACGAGGTGACCTGACCGCTCCACACGAGCGGGGTGCCGCCCTCGTCGTCGCGCATCGAGATGGTGCCCTTCGCGCCCTGCTCGGGAGCGTCCGGGACGTAGTAGGGGCCCTCGATCGAGCCCTTGTTGCCCTCGCGGTGCTCGGTGGCGACGTCCTCGACGACGTGCTCGAGCCAGACGTCGAGGAAGAGCGGCCACTCGCCGTCCTCGCCCACGCCGATCAGCCACGCCTTGAGGGCGTTGAACTCGTCGTAGGTGACCTTGTGGGTGCGCACGGTCGTGTAGATCGCGTCGAGGACCTCGCGGGCCAGGGTGTCGACCCGCTCGGCGGGGACGTCCTTGACCGCGGCGTACGGCGACTTGTCGGCGTGGAAGCGCTCGGTGGCGCTGGCGCCGGAGGCCGCTGCGGTGGCGGACTCGTTGACGGTGGTGGACATGGGGTGCTCCTCGGGAGGGGTGGGGTGGGGTGCGGCGGGGAATGGAACGGGTGGGTGGAAAGGGTGGGGAAGGGTCCTGGTGCCGGTCAGTCCTGGCGGTAGCGCGCGAGCTTGTCGGGGTCGATGACCGCGCCGAGCCCGGGGCCGGACCGGGCGACGAGCTGGCCGCCGTGGATCTGGAGCGGGTCGGCGAGCAGGTCGTCGGTCATGTCGAGGAAGTTGGACAGCTCGCCTGCGCGGCGCGACGTGAGCTCGAAGGCCGAGCCGAACGCGACGGAGCACAGCGACCCGAGCTGGCCGTCGATCTGGTTGCCCATCACGAGCTCGACGCCCAGTCCCTCGGCGAGGTGGTGGACGCGCCGACTGGTGGTGAAGCCCGTGCGGGCGGTCTTGATGCTGATCGCGGTGGCGGAGCCGCCGAGGACCTCGCGGGTCACCTCGGCGGGGGTCACCACCGACTCGTCGGCGATGAAGGGGACGTCGAGCTGCTGCACCAGCCAGCGGCGACCGAGCACGTCGTCGGCCGGGCACAGCTCCTCGGCGAAGGTCAGGCCGAGGTCGCCCATCTCGGCCATCGCGCGCGCCGACTCCGAGGCCGACCAGCCACGGTTGCCGTCGACGTACAGCTCGACGTCGTCGCCGAGTCCCTCGCGCAGGGCGCGGACGACGGCGGTGTCGAGGCGGTAGGGGTGGCGGCCGACCTTCACCTTGAAGGTCGTGATGCCGTAGGTGTCGCGCATCCGCTCGGCCTCGGCGACCATGGCCGCGGGCTCGTCGAAGCCGAGCATGTGGGAGACGTGCATCCGGTCGGTGTAGCCGCCGAGCAGCTCGGTGACGCTGTAGCCCAGCGACTGGCCGAGGGCGTCCCAGATGGCCATGTCGAGCGCCGACTTGGCGGTGGGGTTGCCGATCGTGCGGGAGAGCCGGGTGTGGATCTGCTCGCGCTCCATCAGGTCGAGACCGACGACCTGGCCGGCGAAGATGGTGTCGATGACCGCGACGATCCCGGCCTGGGTCTCGCCGTAGGTGAACGGTCGCGGCGGGGCCTCCGCGACGCCGACGACGCCGTCGTCGGTGGTGACGCGCACGAGCACGTGCTCGGCGACGTGCACCTCGCCGCTCGCGAACTTCAGTGGCTTGCGGTAGGGGATGGCGAAGGGGATCGCCTCCACCCGGGTGATCTTCATCGGACGACCTCGTCGGAGTCGGGGAGGGCTACGGGGGAGTCGGCGGACAGCACGTCGAGGACGGCCAGCACCGCGGGGTTGGTCTCGTCGGCGCGCCACACCAGGGCCAGGTCGACGGTCGCGGCGTCGGTGACGTCGCGGAAGACCACGCCGGCGAGGGGGGCCGCCCGGACAGAGGCGGGGACCAGCGCGACGCCGAGGTCGGCTGCGACGAGCGGCAGCAGGACCGAGATGCCGGCCGCCTCGTGCTCGCGGATCGGCACGAAGTCCACCTCGCGCGCGCTGCGCAGGACGGCGTCGTTGACCGCGGAGTCCGGACCGGAGAACAGGACGAAGCGCTCGGTGCGCAGGTCGCTCATCGAGATGCTCGGCTGGTGGGCCAGCGGGTGGTCCTCGGCGACCGCCAGCACCAGCGGCTCGGTCGAGAGGGTGCGCGAGGCGAGTCCGTCGCCGGACATCGGCGGACGGAGCACGCCGAGGTCGAGGGTCCCCTCGTGCAGCCCGTCGACCTGCGCGGGGGTGAGCAGGTCGGCGTGGATCTCGAGGGCCATCCCGGGGAGCGCACGCTTGACGGTGCGCGCCATCCGGGGCAGCTCGGTGTGGGCCGCGCTGCCGGTGAAGGCGATGCGGACGAGGCCCTGCCGGCCGGCGGCGATGCGTCGTACGCCGCGCACGCCCGCCTCGACCGACTCCAGGATGCGCGCCACCTCGAGCTGGAAGAACTCGCCGGCGGGCGTGAGCCGCACCTGGCGGGTGGTCCTGACGAAGAGAGGGGTGCCGAGCTCGGCCTCGAGCTGGCGGATGGACTGCGACAGGGCGGGCTGCGCCATGTGGAGGCGGTCGGCCGCGCGCCCGAAGTGGCGGGTCTCGGCCACCTCGGCGAAGTAGCGCAGGTGTCGCAGCTCCACGGGTCCTCCTCCGTTCGACTCCGATGGTGACGACGCTCACGTCGGCGTCGACTCACGGTAGGTCGGGACATTGATCGAGGACAAGGACTTGTTTCCGCGCCATTGATACGTCAGAGCGATCAATGGGGTGCTGTGTCTGGAGCGGGCTTCCGCGGTGCGCCCGATCGGCGCATCCTGACTCCATGGCCGACCACACGGCAGCACGGGCGTCCGGGAGCCTGGCCGTTCCGCTGGCAGCCTTCGCGGCGGGCGCCGTGGTGGCGGTGCTGCTCGGCGTGTTCGGTCGGGTGCACGACCCGACGCTGAGCGGGACGACCGACCTGGGCTTCCGCACCGTGATCGAGATGAAGGTAGTGCTCTCGACGGTGATCGCCGTGCTGGTCGTCCTCCAGCTGCTGAGTGCGCTCTGGCTCTACGGCCATCTCGGCGGCCGGCCACCGTCCTGGCTCGGCACGGCGCACCGGGTGTCGGGCGCGGTCGCGCTGCTGCTGGCGGTGTTCGTCGGCTACAGCTGCCTGTGGGCGCTCGGCCTGGAGGTGGGCACGATCCACACCGGTGAGTCGGTGCCGCTGCGCGTCGTCGTCCACGGCGTGCTCGGCTGCATGGTCTTCGGCGCGGTGGTGGTGAAGGTCGTGGCCGTGCGGGCCCGCCGCGCTCCCGGCTGGTTCCTGCCGGTCGCGGGCGGGCTCCTCTTCACGCTCCTGCTCGTCGTCGTGCTGACCTCGGCGGTCTGGTACGTCGCCGCGCGCGGCTGGCCCAGCCACGGCGGCTACTGATCCCGGTCAGCGACCCCAGCGGGCCGGGACCACCAGGCGCGCCACCACTCCGGCGTGGTCGGAGGGCCACAGGCCCGAGGCCGTCATGTCGGACGGGTCGTCGCCGACGATGGTCGCCCGCGGTGCCTTCACCTCGTCGCTGTAGAGGACCAGGTCGATCCGTGAGGTGAGCGGGTTGTCCGGGTCGGTCAGCGTCGCGCCGAGGCAGCAGGTGAAGCCCGGGTCGCCCGGGTGGCTGCGCGTCCACGCGTCGTTGCCGACACCAGCCAGGAGGCGGACGTACGCCGGGGCGTCGGGGGCGTCGGAGTTGTAGTCGCCGACGTAGACCATCGGGAGCGCGCCGAGCTGCGTCGTGAGCGCGGCCTGCGCGGCGAGGAGCTCGCCGACCTGGGCCACCCGCACCTGTTCGCCGTCGATGCCGGGGACCCCGAAGGCCTCGAGGTGGGAGTTGACGAAGCGGAACGTCGACTTGCCCACGGACAGGTCCGCGGAGCCCCAGCCCCGCGCCACGGGCAGCTGGGCGCCGCCGATCGGGAAGCTGATGATGTTGGTGTAGGTGCCGGTGCGGGCGTTGGTCGTCGCGACGTCGTCGCGGACGATGATCACGTCACGGTCGGCGAGGCGCACCGCCCGCGTCGGGAACGTCGCAGTCGGGCTGGCGAGGTAGGGGATCGGCGGCGAGGAGAAGTTGTTCGACGTCGCGCCGATGACCTCGTGGTAGCCGGCGCCCCGCTCGGCGAGCGCGTCGAGGAGGAGGTCGAGGAAGTCGTACTCGACGGTCGGGTTGCTCGTCGTGCCGTTCAGCGGGTTGTACGCGAAGGTCGTCCAGGTCGTGACCTCCTGCAGGCCGACGGCGTCCGGGTCGGCCGCCACGATCTCGTCAGCGATGGCCCCCATCCGCTCCGCGGGCCGGGTCGCCTGGACGGCTGCCCACGTCTGCGTCGCCGCACCGACGATGGCGGTGTTGTTGCCGCTGGCCAGGGCCAGCAGCATCGGGGTGAGGTCCGCGCCCAGGTAGAGGTTGCGGGTCATCACGGTGGCCGTACGTGCCGGGGTGCCGTGCCCGCCGCCGTGTCCGTCGCCGTTGCCGCCGCCGTGGCCACCGCCGTGTCCACTCCCATGGCCGCTGCCGTGCCCGCCGCCCGGTGGACCGGCGTAGACGCTCGCGCTGGGCACCATGGCGGTGCCCAGCGCGAGTGCCGTGGCGAGGAGGCCGAGAAGGACGCGGTGGCGGGGGGCTCTGGTCATCTTCGGACCGTGGCACTCCCGGTCGCGGCGGGCAAGCCCCCATTTGGGGGCATTGCTGTCAGCCCTCGCGCGACCCCGAGAGAGCCGGCTGGGGATCCGCCGCGCCCGCGGGTGCCGGCTCCGCCGCATCCCTGTCGGAGAGGCTGGTCCGGTAGGTCTCCGGAGCGAGCAGCGCCGACACGAAGGTGATGGCGGCCAGCACGATGACGTAGATGCCGACCGGCCAGGAGGCGCCGTTGGCCGAGGCGGCGAGGCTGACGGCGATCAGAGGGGCGAAGCCACCGAAGATGATCGCGGCGAACTCTCGGCTCACGGCCGCACCGCTGTAACGGCTGGCCGTGCTGAACAGCTCGGACAGGATCACGCCCTGGACGCCGAACATGATGCCGACGCTGCCGCCCTGGGCGAGCGCGAGGGCGAGCATGGCGAGCACCGGCCGGCCGCTGTCGACCAGCATGAAGAACGGGAAGGCGAACGCGATCGCGTAGACAGCACCCACCATCAGCACGGGGCGGCGGCCGAACCGGTCGGAGGCGATGCCGGCCAGCGGCGCGGTGATCATCACGACCAGCCCGGCAACGAGGAGGCCGGTCGTTCCGGTCACCCGGTCGTAGCCGGCGTCGGCCATGTAGGAGAGCGCGAAGACCTGGTAGAGGTGGCTGAAGGAGAGGGGCGCCGCGACGAGGCCCATCACCAGCAGCATGCTGCGCCACTGGGTCCGCACCAGCGTGAGGAGCGGTGCCTTGGCCGGGGCGACGTCCTCGGTGGCCTCCTCGAAGGCCGGCGTCTCCTCCAGGCGCAGGCGGATCCAGAGGCCGAGCGCGATGAGCAGCAGGCTCGCCAGGAACGGCAGCCGCCAGCCCCACGCCGCGAACTGCGCGTCGGTGGTCAGCGACGTGGTGAGCAGCAGGGCGCCGGACGACAGCACCAGGCCGAGGTAGACGCCGGCCGCGCTGAACGATCCGAAGAACCCGCGACGGCCCGGCGGCGCGTACTCGACGGCGTACACCGAGGCGCCGCTGTACTCCGCGCCCGAGCCCATGCCCTGCAGCAGTCGCAGCACCACCAGCAGCAGGGGCGCGGCCATGCCGATCATCGCGTGGGAGGGGATGAACGCCATCGCCGTGGTGGAGAGGCCCATCAGCATGAGGGTCGCGATGAGGGCGGGGCGACGACCGTGCTTGTCGCCGATGTGTCCGAAGACCATCGCGCCGATCGGGCGGGCGACGAAGCCGACGCCGAAGGTCGCCAGCGACAGCAGCAGCGACGTCGACTCCGACGCGGTCGGGAAGAACACCTGGCCGAAGACCAGGGCCGCAGCCGCGCCGTAGAGGAAGTAGTCGTACCACTCCAGTGCCGAGCCGAGCAGCACGGCGGTGCAGACCCGCGTGAGCGTACGACGGTCGGTGGCCGGCTGGCCGGTGGACGACCCCGGCGGCGGCCCGGACGGGCCCGACGGGGTGGACGGGTTGAGGGTGTGGGACATCGAGGTCTCCGGTGGTGGATGGCTGCACGCGGGCGCGCAGCAGCGGCTCCCTGCACGTCGTCGTGCCGGGGGTGCGGACCGGGTCAGCGGCGGGAGGCGGTGACCCGTTCGAGGGTGCGTACGTCGGCCGCGGCGCGGGCGGGAGCCCAGCCGTAGCGACCGGGGGCCCAGTCCTCGTCACCGGGGACCCAGAAGAAGAACGTCACCTGACGCTCGGCGAAGCGCCACCGGCCGTCGTCACCGCGGACCATCTGGTCCTGGTAGCGCCCGGCGGCGACGTGGGCGCGACCGTCGACGACACACGGCTGGTCGAGCCACGTCGCGCCGGTCGCTGCGTGGGCAGGTGTGCCCACGAGGTCGATGGTCTCGTTGGAGGAGAAGTGCCACCAGGCCGACAGCGGGCCGTCCTGGAGGTCGGAGAAGAAGGTGCGCAGCTCGTCGTGGCCGCGGGCGGTGGAGAGCCCGACGAACGCGCCGTCGGGGGTGAAGAGGTCGACCAAGTCGTCCCAGCGGCCGTCGTCGAGGGCCTGGCAGTAGTGCGCGCGGAGCTGCCCGATCGCGTGCAGGTCCTCCAGGCGGCGCACGCGTGCGGCCAGGTCCTCTGCCGGGTCCTGCTCGGGCGTCGGCACGTCAGACCCCGACCGGCACCCGGACCGGGGCCCCGGTCCGCTCGGAGATCTCCTCGACGGTGACGCCCGGCGCGAGCTCGACGAGCTCGAAGCCGTCGCCGGCGACGTCGAGGACGCCGAGGTCGGTGACCACGCGGTCCACGACCCGACGACCCGTGAGCGGCAGGTCGCACTCCGCGACCAGCTTGTGGCTGCCGCTGCGCGACACGTGCTCCATCAGCACGATCACCCGGCGGGCGCCGCTGACGAGGTCCATCGCGCCGCCCATGCCCTTGACCATCGACCCGGGCACCATCCAGTTGGCGAGGTCTCCGGCCATGGAGACCTGCATCCCGCCGAGGACGGCGGTGTCGATGTGGCTGCCGCGGATCATCGCGAAGCTCAGCGACGAGTCGAAGAACGAGGCGCCCGGCAGCACGGTGACGGTCTGCTTGCCGGCGTTGATGAGGTCGGGGTCGACCTCGTCCTCGTAGGGGTAGGGGCCGACGCCGAGGATGCCGTTCTCGGCGTGCAGGGTCACCGTCGAGGTCGCCGGCAGGTGGGCCGGGATCATCGTCGGCAGGCCGATCCCGAGGTTGACGTACTCGCCCGGCTTCAGCTCCAGCGCCGCTCGGGCGGCCATCTCGTCGCGTGTCCAGCTCATGCCCGTACTCGCTTCGCTCCGTGGGGCCATGAGGCACGGGTCGCACTGTGTCGATTGATTCGCTCGCTGCGCTCGCTCATGCCGTGGCCGCCTCTCGGGGTCGGGTGGTCAGCTTCTCGATGTCCTTCTCGTGCGCCTGGGCCGGCGTCAGCTCGACCACGCGCTGGACGAAGACACCGGGCAGGTGGACGTCGTCCGGGTCGATGTCGCCGATCTCGACGACCTCCTCGGCCTCGACGATCGTCAGTCGCCCGGCCATCGCGGCCGGGATGTTGAAGTTGCGGGCCGAGGCGTGGAAGACGCAGTTGCCGGCACGGTCCACCTTGGCGGCCCGGACGAGGGCGACGTCGGTGACGATCGACTCCTCCAGCACCATGTCGATGCCGTGGAAGGTGCGTACCTCCTTGGGCTCCGAGGCCAGCGCCACGGTGCCGTCGGGGTGGTAGCGCCAGGGCAGGCCGCCCTCGGAGACCATCGTGCCGACGCCGGTCGGGGTGAAGAACGCCCCGATGCCGGCCCCGCCGGCCCGCATCCGCTCGGCGAGGGTGCCCTGCGGGGTGAGCTCGACGGTCAGCTCACCGGCGAGGTACTGCCGGCCGAACTCCTTGTTCTCGCCGACGTACGACGCGATGACCCGGGTGATCCGCCGTGCCTCGAGCAGCAGGCCGAGGCCCGCGCCGTCGACGCCGCAGTTGTTGGAGACGACCGTGAGGTCGTCGGCGCCCTGGTCGAGGAGGGCGCTGATCAGCGTCCAGGGGATGCCGACGAGGCCGAAGCCACCGACCGCCAGGCTGGAGCCGGGCGCGATGTCGGCGACGGCCTCATCGGCGCCGCGGACGACCTTGTCGATGCGGTCGATGGTGCTCATGCCGATCCGCCCTTCAGGTGCGCGATGATCGCGGGGGTGATGGTCTGCGGCTGCTCGGCGTTGGCGAGGTGGGCCGACTCCGGTACGACGAGCAGGCGCCCGTCCTGCACGCTGTCGGCGATCGCCTCGAGGTGCGGGGGAGGGGTGGCCGGGTCGTCGGCGCCCGCGATCGCGAGCGTCGGGGCACTGATGCCGGGGAGGTCGTCGCGCAGGTCCATCTCGGCGATGACCTCGCAGCACGAGGCGTAGCCCTCGGCCGGGGTCGCCGCCACGATGCCCTCGCACGCGGCCTTCACGTCGGGGTTCTTCTCCAGGAACTCCGGGGTGTACCACCGCGCGACGACGGCCTCGGCCACGGCGGTGCTCCCGTTCGCGCGCACGGTCGCGGCGCGGTCGTGCCACGCGCTCGACGGCTCGAGCCGGGCGCCGGTGCACAGCACCACGAGGCGGTCGACGCGATCGGGGTTCCGGGCGGCGAGGCGCATGCCGGTCATGCCGCCCAGCGAGAGGCCGACGACGTGCGCCTTCTCCACGCCGAGGGTGTCGAGCAGGGCGATGACGTCGTCGGCGAGGTCGTCGATGTCGTAGGGGCCGTGCGGGACGGGCGAGCCGCCGTGGCCGCGGGTGTCGTAGCGGACGACGCGGAAGTGCTCGGCCAGCTCGTCGGCCTGGGCGTCCCACATGGACGTCGTGGAGCCGAGGGAGTTGGACAGGACGACGACGGGCGCGTCCTCCGGCCCGGTCACGACGTGGTGGACCTCGACGGCGCTCATTTTCGGGGTCCCTGGTCGAAGCGGAGCGAAGCGAGCATTCGGCTGGGGTGAATCATGACGCGACCCGCTCGAAGATCGCGGCGAGGCCCTGGCCGCCGCCGATGCACATGGTCTCGAGGCCGTAGCGCGACTCGCGGCGCTGCATCTCGTGGGCCATGGTCGCGAGGATGCGGGCGCCGGTGGCACCGACGGGGTGGCCGAGGGAGATGCCCGACCCGTTGGGGTTGAGCCGCTCGTCGGTGGGGTCGACCTTCCACTCGCGCAGGCAGGCGAGCACCTGGGCGGCGAACGCCTCGTTGAGCTCGATCAGGTCGATCTCGTCGAGGGTGAGCCCCGCGCGGTCGAGGGCGGCGGCGGTCGCGGGGACCGGGCCGATGCCCATCACCTCGGGGCCGACACCGGCCACGGCCCACGACCTCAGCGCGAGCAGCGGGCGCAGGCCGCGACGCTCGGCCTCCTCGCGGGTGGTCACGACGCACATCGCGGCGCCGTCGTTCTGGCCGCTGGCGTTGCCGGCGGTGACGGTGGAGGCGTCGTCGATCTTCTGACGCACCGGCCGCAGAGCGGCCAGCTGCTCGAGGGTCGTCTCGGGGCGGGGGTGCTCGTCGCGGTCGACGACGACGTCCGGCTTCCCGCGGCGGCCCGGGACGGTGACCGGCACGAGCTCGTCGGCGAACCGGCCCGCCTCGTGGGCGGCACCGGCCCGCTGCTGGGAGCGGACCGAGAGCTCGTCCTGCTCCTCGCGCGAGATGTCGTACTCCTTGCGGAGGTTCTCGGCCGTCTCGAGCATGCCACCGGGGACGGGGTGGTCCTTGCCGCCGGCGGTCTCGCGGGCGCGGACCAGGCGGTCCATCAGCTCGACCGAACCGCCCTTGACCCCGTTGCGCAGGCCGAGGGCGTAGTGCTCGACGTTGGACATCGACTCGGCGCCGCCGGCGACGATCAGGGTGCCGCCGCCGCTGGCGATCTGCGAGGCGGCGTAGAGCACCGCCTGCAGGCCGGAGCCGCAGCGACGGTCGAGCTGGAGGCCGGGCACGCCGGTGCCGAGACCCGCGTCGAGGGCGGCGATGCGGCCGATGGCCGGGTTCTCGCCGCTGGGGTAGCAGTTGCCGAGGATCACGTCGTCGACGTCGCCCTCCTGCAGGCCCGTCCGACGCACGAGCTCGGTCAGGGTGGTCGACGCCAGGTCGACGGCGGACAGGGAGGCGAACGCGCCCCCGAAACGACCCACCGGGGTGCGCACGGGTTCACAGATGACGATGTCGGGCATGGATCGAACCTAATCGTGACGTTCGATACAGTGAAGTATCCGTTTGGCTGTCACTGAGACGTCCGACGTCCTAAAGCCTGATGGTCGGTCCCGGCGCGTCGACCCTTGCGGCCGGGGAGCGCCCGGCGCGACCATGGGAGCCGGCGAGGGGGGAATCGCGTGGACGCAACGAGATGGAGTGCTCGTGCACTGATCGCCTGCGCGGTCGGCGCGACATTGGTGGTGGCAGGGACGGCGCACGCGGGCACCGCCGCGTTCGAGGACCCGGTCGGCGACTCGACGTCCGTCGACATCAGCCAGGTACGAGTCATCCACAGGAACGCGGTGAAGGTGAGCGTCCGCTCGGCCGTCCCGTTGGCGGCGGGGCAGGTCTACTCCTTCTGGATCGACACCGGGCGCGGGCCGCGGCCGACGTTCCACGTGTCGTTCCGCGCCAACTCCGACTTCAGCGACTCGCTCGCGGTCGTGCGGTCCTTCGGTCAGCGACCGACGCGCGTGGTGCGGTGCCCGGGCATGCGCGCCCACGCCGACATGTTCGACGAGGCGCCGGTGTCGCTCCGCATCCCCCGGCGCTGCATCGGCGACCCGAAGAGGGTCCGCGTGGCGGTCAAGTTCGAGGACGAGACCACCGGCTCGGTCGACTGGGCGCCGGAGCGACGGACGTTCACGCCGTGGGTGGCGCGGTAGCGGTCAGCGCAGCTGGTAGTCCTTCAACAGCGAGCGGCCGATGATCATCTTCTGGATGTCGGAGGTGCCTTCGCCGATGAGCATGAACTTCACCTCGCGCATCAGGCGCTCGATCTCGTACTCCTTGGAGTAGCCGTAGCCGCCGTGGATCCGGAAGGAGTCCTCGACGACCTCGTTGGCATACTCACTGGCGACCATCTTCGCCATCCCGGCCTCGACGTCCATCCGCTKSCCGGTGTCCTTCAACCGSGCGGCCTTGACCATCATCGTGTGGGCGACCTCGACCTTGGTGGCCATCTCSGCGAGCCGGAACAGCACCGCCTGGTGCTCCGCGATCGCCTTGCCGAAGGTCTTGCGCTGCTGGGCGTAGGCGATCGCGAGCTCGAACCCACGCCACGCCAGMCCACACGCGCGGGCRGCGACGTTGACCCGGCCGACCTCGACGCCGTCCATCATCTGGAAGAACCCCTTGCCCGGCTCMCCACCCAGCACCTGCTCGGCGGCGATCTGGTGGCCCTCGAGGATCAGCTCGGTCGTCTCGACGCCCTTGTAGCCCATCTTGTCGATCTTGCCCGGCACCGTGATCCCCTGGGCGGTCTGACCGAACCCGGCCTCCTTCTCCACCAGGAACGTCGTCATGTTCTTGTACACCGACTCCGCACCCTCGTCGGTCTTCGTCAGCACCGCGACCAGCGTCGAGGTGGCGCCGTTGGTCAGCCACATCTTCTGACCCGTGATCGAGTACGACCCGTCCTCGGCGCGAGTGGCCTTCGTGGACACCGCGGAGACGTCACTGCCGAGGCCGGGCTCGGACATGGAGAACGCGCCACGGACCTCGCCGGTCGCCATCCGCGGCAGGTACTTCTGCTTCTGCTCCTCGGTGCCGTGCCGCAGCAGCATGTAGGCCACGATGAAGTGGGTGTTGATCACCCCCGACACGCTCATCCACCCACGGGCGATCTCCTCGACCACCAGCGCATAGGTCAACAGCGACTCGCCGAGCCCGCCGAACTCCTCCGGGATCGTCAGCCCGAACACGCCGAGCTCCTTCAACCCCTCGATGATCTCGGTCGGGTACTCGTCGGCGTGCTCGAGCTCCTGGGCCACCGGGATGATCTGCTCGTCCACGAACTGCCGGACAGCCTTCAAGATCTCGGACTGGTCCTCGGAGAGGCCATCGGTCTGGCA
Organism: Nocardioides sp. P5_E3; assembly: GCF_054049275.1. Taxonomy (NCBI): domain Bacteria; kingdom Bacillati; phylum Actinomycetota; class Actinomycetes; order Propionibacteriales; family Nocardioidaceae; genus Nocardioides; species Nocardioides sp. P5_E3. Next base: position 47,631 of record NZ_JBFUMR010000011.1, on the reverse strand, counting down.
GAGGCGGGGCATGTGGTGGCTCCTGGGCGCTCGCGGCTGGATCGCTCGGAGTCTAGTTATCGATCATTCACCCTGGGCAGGTCCCCGCGCCGAGACAGTCGTCACACCGCAGGCGGGCATGGCCTGCGTGAGAGACTCGGTGCATGCGAGCAACCCGTGCGATCGGACCAGCCCTCGGAGCCTCCCTCGTCCTGCTCCTCGCAGCGTGCGGGGACGACGCACCCGACACCGGCGTCGACCCGTCGTCGGAGACCTCCCCCTCGGAGACGTCGTCAGAGACGTCGTCAGAGACGCCCAGCGAGACCCCCAGCGCCACACCGGTGGAGCCCGTCGACTTCGGATCCGAGCCCGCCGTGGCCCCCAAGTACAAGAACACGGCCCTGCGCGCGACGAGCGGCGGCCTCATCACCATGGTCCCCTCCACGCTGCCCGACGGGTGGACGACGGTGGGCGGCGGCTACCAGCGCGAGCCGCAGTGGTGGCGGATGGAGTTCACCGCACCGACCGGTGACGTGGTCCTCGACCAGCTGCCCGGCACCAGCGACGACGTGCTCGCCGACCAGACCGGCCTCACCGCCACCGACGACGTCGATCTCTCGGCATGGGGCACCGGCGCGTGGTCGGCGTGGGACCACGACGGTGCGATCGTGCTGGCCCACGACCTGAAGGGCAGCACGGTGGTGCTGCAGGGCCCCGACCTCGAGACCGTCCGCGGCCTCGCCGAGTCGCTCCTGCCCGCCGACCAGGCCGGCGAGCAGGAGGGCTGACCTCAGGTCAGTCGTTCTCCCAGGTCGGTCCGCCGGACTTGAGGCGGTCGGGCTCGACCGTCACCATCGGGCCGACGCCGACGCGGCGGCCGTTGACGGTCTTCCAGGACGAGTACGTCGTCGTGTAGGCGTCGCGGCTGAAGGGCTTCTGCCACATGAGGTTGAAGTTCTCCATGTAGTCGCGCACGTTGCCGCGCCCGTGCATGCTGAACAGGATCTCGTCCTGCGGGGTGCCGAGGCTGGACCAGTTGGTCGAGCCGGTCCACACCATGTTGCTGTCGACGACGCCCTTGTAGGACCCCTTCAGCACGAAGTACTTGTGGTGCGTGTAGCGCTCGATGTTCTCCGGCATGTTGTCGATCTCGGAGTCACCGGTGGGCACGTCCTCCTTGAGGTTGAACCCGGTGGACCGCAGCGGCACGCGCCCACGCGCGGTCGGGGCACCGATGTGCTGCTTGGTGTGGAAGCCCATCAGGCCGTAGTTGACCCGCAGGTTGCAGCCCGCGCCGTAGAGCTCGCGCAGCTTGTCGGCGATGTAGTTGCCGCGCTTGCCGCGCATCGAGTGCATCGACAGCGCGAGCTGGGTGCGGCGCTGCACGCCTGTCGCGTCGGTGTAGACGCACTGGATGTTGTTGAGGATGTCGAGCACGGCGTCGTTGGACGGCGTCGTGTAGCGGGGAAAGACGATGTTGTAGTACTTGTGCTGATCGCCGGCGGGGCAGTTGAGGCCCGCCTCGCAGAACGCGTAGGTCGCCCGACGCTTGTCCCAGTCGGGACGCATGTCGTTGAACAGGGCGATGTACTGGTCGTACAGCGTCGTCTTGCCGACCGTCGTCCACAGGTCGTTCCACTGCCAGCGCACGGCGTTGAGGGTCATGTTGTAGGACCCGAGCATGACGACGTCGCGGTTCTTGCCGGTGCGGCTGAACAGGTAGAACTTGCTGTGCAGGTTGTTGTACTCGTTCTCGTCGGCCCGACAGCCGGAGACGCAGCGCTTGAGGAAGTTCTTCTTCTTGGTGTTTGCGCCCAGCACCTTCTGGATGCGCACCTGCGCCCCGGGCACCAGGTGGTCGTTGAGCAGCACCTTGACCTTGACGCCGCGCTTCTTGGCGCGGATGAGCTCGTCGGCGAAGACCTGCCGGTCGAGGGAGTAGGCCGAGATGGTGATCTTCTCACCCTTGGGCGTGTTCCGGATCGCACGCAGCACGTGGCGCTCGATGACGAAGCGCTTGCTGGGGATCATCGGGTTGTTGAACTTGGCCCCGGTGGGGACCTTCCACTTCTTGTTCGGCTTGCCGGGCTTGCGCGCGGCCAGTGCAGCCGACGTCGCCGGGGCCGCGGCGGCCGGGCTCGACGTGGGAGCCGACGCAGCGGAGGCGGCACTCGAGATGGGCGCGACCAGCGAGGCCATCAGCCCGCAGGCAGCAAACAGGGCAACGAACTTCGAACGCACTAAGACTCCTACGTGGCACCAGAGGCGCCCGGATCAGAGATTCCCCCGACGTGGCGGCACATCACCTGTGCTCGCGCGGACGTCGGCCACGATATCAGCGACGAGTCGGGACGCCGATTCGAGAAGTTCGTCGGTGGTGACCGTGTCGGGCTCGCGGCCCGACGCCCCGCCGGCGTCCGCCGTGAGCGCCGCCAGGTCCCCCAGCACGTGGAAGCCCCGGTCGGCGATCAGCGCGGTGGCCGCCCGGTCGAGCTCGGCGAACCGAGCGCGGTGGTGCTCCGGCAGACCGCCACGCTCGCGCGGCTGCCGGGCGAGAAGGTCCTCGGCGAGGTAGCCGCGGATCCACACGCCGCGCTCCTGCGCGGAGTAGGGCGGGAGGTGCTTGTTGACCAGCCGGAGCGTCTCGATCTGGACGATCCCGAGGGCGGGGTTGACCGCGTCGGTGGGGGCCTCGTAGGCATCGGGGTCGATGCCGAGCACCTCGGCGAAGTGCCGCCAGTGCAGGTCGCGCGGCTGACCTGCGCCGGGCATCACCAGGACGTGCACCCGGTCGGCCGGCAGGTCGGGTGTCCAGCGCTCCAGGACACCGGCCAGGTCCCAGGTGCGCATGCTGAACTCGGGCCCGCCCGCGGCCTTGCCGGCCATGACGGCGTCGAGGCCTACGGTGCTGCCGTTCTTCACCGACTCCTGCCACCCGGCCGAGACGACGCTCGCGGCGTCGCGGGCCGTCACGACGAGGTGCACCTCGGCGTCCGGGAAGTCGGCGATCGCCCGCGACGCCTGCTCGGCGCTCGCGCCGCAGAGGAACTCGTGGGTGATCAGCACGTCACCGGTCTGCGCGGACGCCTCGTCCACGAGCCGCCGCCACGCCCCGGGGGCGTCGGCGTGGCGCCGCGCCAGCCTGGGCCGCTCCTGCAGGTCGAGGGCCGCCCAGAGGTGCTCGCGGTGGCCGAACCCGGGCAGGAACAGCCCCGCCGACCGCAGGCGGTCGCGGTTGGCCCACACGACCTGCTGGAGGTACGTCGTACCGGTCTTGGGCAGCCCCACGTGCAGGAAGACCCGGCGCTGACCGCCGCGGTCGCCTGAGCCAGGGCTCAAGAGAAGTCCCCGCGGTACTTCCCGAGCAGCTCCTCCAGCCTCTCCTCGTCGCGCGCGGCCACGGGCAGCAGCAGCTCGGTCACGACGTCGGTGAGCTCGGCCAGCCGCACGTTGAGGGCGCGGTTCTCCTGGACGGCCTCCTCGAGGGCGGCGACGCGCTTCTCGAGGTTGCCGTCGACCTCGAGGCCGGAGCCATGCCGCTTCCGATTGCCCAGTCCGAACATGTCTGCTCCCACCTCACGCGTTCCAGTCGATGATCATGCGGCACACCTGCGAGCTGCCGGGGGCGTCCGAGACGTGCTCGCGGACCTCCTCGAGGACCCGGCCTCCCGACTCCTCGACCTCGGCCGCGACGATCGCCGGGTCGAGGGGCTTGCGGGCTCCGGTGCGGCGAGCGTAGCCGTCGCGCCCCTTCTCGCTGAGGAACTGCAGGTGCAGGGTGCCGTTCGTCCCGGCCAGGACCATGCGGGCCGAGCGCAGCATGTTGAGCCGGCCACGGCGCCCGAGGCGCTCGACGACGTGGACGCAGCCGACGGCGCGCGGGCCGGGCATCCGGGCGATCCAGGCGGGGACCGCGAGGACGTGGCGCAGCTCGAGGAGGTTGAAGAGCTGGAACGTCACGCGCGGGTCGTCGGCGCGGCGCTCCGCCTCCGCGTCGTAGGCGTAGGGCTGGAAGTCGAGACCGATCGCGGTGACGCCGCGGTCGGCGAACCACGCGACGTCGGTGCCGCGCCCGCAGCCGATGTCGACGTACGTCGCGAGGTCCGGGTGGCGCTCGGCGACCGCCTCGGCGACGGCCGAGACCGACGTGGAGTGGTGCGCGGTGCGCTTGTGGTAGGCGTGCCACCCGGCGCGGCCGGTGCGCATCCCGCGGAACCAGCCGTTGAACAGCTCGATGGTGCTCGCGGGGGTGGTGAACTTGTAGGCCGGGTCGGGCACGCGCCAGCGGGGGCCGTAGGTGGCGGTGAGGAACTTGTCGGTGTCGGCCGGGACCGGGAGCTCCCGACCCTCCAGCGACGCCGTCCCGAGCGGGTAGATCCACTCGCGCCGGAAGGGGACGGCGATCTCGCCCATGAGGTAGAGGGTGCCGTCGCGCATGAACCCGCCGAAGACGTCGAGGCCGCGGTCGAGGCCGTCGCTCTCGAGCACGTGCACCTTCAGCGCGATGGCGCTGTAGCGCGTGACGCGGTAGCCCATGTCGGTGAGCGCGCGCTGGATCCGGAACGACTCCCGGATCACGTCGACCGGGTGGTCGTGGGTGCTGACGTAGCCCAGGTCGGCGTCGCTGTCGTGGCCGATGAGGCCGCCGTCGCGGATGGCGCCGAGGGCCGTGCCGTAGGCGAGGAAGGCGTCGAGCCCGACCTGCCGCAGCGCGCCGAGCACCTCCTCGATCGCGTCGAGCAGGGGCTCGACCTGCGCGGCGTCGCGTGTGTCGAAGGTCTCGACGAGCTTGAGGGACTTGTCGAGGCTCAGCGGGCGGCCGGCGGGGTTGACCACCTCGATCCGGTCCGGACGCTCCCCGAACTGCACGGTGCGCGAGAACAGCACGGCGTCGCTGCCGGGGTCGCTCAGCGTCACCTCGGTCACGCCGTCGAGGAACGGGCGCAGCGGCTTCGGCCAGGTGAGGGTGACGCCGTCGTCGCCCTGCTCACCGTCGCGCAGCAGCCAGAAGGACCAGATGCGGCGGCCGTCGAAGGCGACGTCGACGAGCTGGTCGCGGGTGCCGGCGACCAGCAGGCCCGCGGCGTCGATCCGGAGGACCTCCAGCGCGGCGGCACGCCTCAACTGGCTCAGGGACCTCACGCGGCGGACTATACCGAGCGGCAGGCGCCGGGCTTCAGCGCCTACTGGCCCTCGCCGTCGGTGTCGGCGTCGGGCTGGACCTCGGTCTCGCCGTCGTCCCCGGTGAGGGTCGCCGTGCTGTGCACCATGCTGTGGTCCGAGGCCTGGCCCGTTCCGGTGACGGAGTAGCCGGTGAAGGCGACGCCGGTGGAGCCGAAGACCCAGTCGACCTGCATGCTCGGCGGCGGGGAGCATCCGGCGGCCGAGCTGCCTCCCGCTGCTGCGGTGAAGATGCCGCCGGCGGTGAAGCGGCAGAAGATCTCGGCACGCTCGTTGTAGTCGCCGGTCGCGATCACCGGGGTGCCGTCGGCCTGGTGCAGCTCGGTGAGGTGGGCGACCTCGATGGCGGCCGCCTCGGCCCGCCAGCGAGCGTTGTTGCCGAGGTTGGGCGTGTCGGCGGGGTTGTGGAAGTTGGCGAACCACGCCCGGCGACCGGTGCTGATCGACTCCAGCAGGACGACCGGCATCGCGATGCGGCTGCCGCCGGCGTACGGGATGGAGAGCGTGTGGGCCTCCACCAGCTGGAACACGTCGGAGCGCCAGGCGATGTTGAAGCGCACGGACTTGTTGCCCAGCGACATCCCCGGGTAGAGCGAGTACTCACCCGCGCGCGAGGTGAACATGCCGTACTGGCTCTGCTCGAACTCCTGGAATCCCACGACGTCGATGCCGTTGCTGCGCAGCGCGGCGATGGACATGTCCATGCGCGGGCCGCCGTCGGGGAAGCCGGGCTTGTTGCCCCCCGGCCCCGTGTGCGAGTCGCCGAGGACGTTGTAGGACGCGACCTGGAACTCGAACGGCTGGGTGCGCCGCTCGACCACCTTGACCTGCCGGGAGACGCGGGCGGCGAGCCGGCGCTGGGCGGCACGGAAGCGGCGTACGGACTCCTCGAGCTGCTCGGGCTCCGCGTGCTCGGGCTCGGCTCCGGCCGATCCGGACCGCTCCCCCGCACCGTCGTCGTCGCCCGACCCGTCGGGGTCGCCCGATTCGCCCGTGTCGTCCGAGGCGGCCGTGGCCTGCGAGGCGTCCGACCGGTCGCTGGCGACGTCGTCGACCGCCGAGTCCGACCAGAACGACGCCCACACCACGGCCGCGACGACCGCGAGCACGAGGAAAGGAGCCCACAGCTCGACGCGCGAGCGGCGCGGGCTGCCCGCACTGCTCGTCGTCTCGGGGTCCTTGTGCTTCACGGCCACCTTCTGCGGAGGGCGAGCCGACGGCCCCGGCGGACGACTCCACGCCGGGCGTGGACGGCTCAGAGAGGCAAGCCTAACCGGGCGCCGTCACCCGGCACCAACCGTCGCGGTCAGGACCCGGGCACCAGCAACGGGTCGAAGACCTGGAACCGCTGCTCCGGGTCCATCGAGGACGCCGGTACCGGCGGGACACCCAGCGAGCGTGTCACCAGGTTGGTCAGGTCGCCGACCCGGATGGGCTGGGTGCCGGAGTAGCCCGGCTGCGCACTGCCGGGTGAGGTGAAGGACGGGTTGAGCGCGTAGAGGTCGCTGCCGGCCGGGACACCCGGACCGGTCACCCACATCGGCACCTTGTAGCTCTTCGCCCAGGTGCGCGACGACCCGCGCGACTTCTGCGCGCCGCCGGTGCCGGTGACGATGAGCAGCGTGGTGCCGTTCATCTCGGGCGACTTGGCGATGCTGCGACGGATGCCGGCCACCTTCTGGAACGCCTTGCGGACCGCCTTCTGGTACGCCTGGCCCTTGAAGCCACCGTCCAGCCCGGCCTTCATCACGCCCGAGAGCTCGATGACGCTCAGCTCGGCGGGCTTGCGCTCGATGGTGTCGCGCCACCAGCCGACGCTCTTCGAGTCGTCGCGCATGATCTTGAACCGGTCGATCTTGGCGGTGCCGTCGTCGACGCCGTAGGGGTCCTTGCCGCCGCTCTTGCGGTTCCAGCTGCGGAGGACGAGCTGGTTCTCCTTGCGGCTCGAGGCGAACATCGTCCGCCCCGAGTTGTTGTGCGCGAGGTCGAAGAGGCTCGAGACGTACTGGCCGGCCGAGTCGTGGACCGTGGACGGGAGCGTCTTCTTGGAGCCGACGCCGTGGCCGCCGGCCTTGGGGAACACCCGGCGTCCGGTGAGGAGCGACATCAGGTTGGCGTCGGCCTGGGTGTTCTCGGTGACGGTCCGGGCGTTCATCGTCGACGTGCCGTTGGTGGCCATGCGGGTGGCCTCGCCCGGGGCGCTCGAGCCGCCCGCGATGGCCGAGGTCAGGCCGGGGACGGCGACCACCACGACGTGGTCGACGCCGACCGGCGCGGAGGCCGGGACGACGACGTTGGCGGTGTAGAGCGGGTGGTCGCTCGTCTTGGAGACGTAGTCGTTCCACACGCGCGTGTAGCTGTTGAAGAACACGTCCTTGGTGCCCATGATCCAGTCGATCGCGCCGCCACCGGGCGGCGAGCACGTGCTGCCGTCGACGAAGCCGCCGCTCGCCGACCACATGTTGGCGCCGGGGGCGACCTTGCAGTAGTAGCTGCCGCGCTCGTTCTTGTCGCCCAGCGAGATGAACGGAGCGTCGGGGTAGGCCGCCCGCAGCTCGTTGGCGAGGGCGACCTCCATCGCGAAGCCGGCGTCGCGGTAGGCCTGCGCCGCACCGCGGACGTCGGCCGGGTTGTGGGTGTTGAAGAACCACACGCGGCGGCCGGTGGCGACGTTCTGCAGGAGCACGGCCGGCATCCGGCTCGGCGCGCCGTCGAAGTAGGGGATCGGGAGGGTGCGCGCCTCGAGGAGCGTCCAGACGTCGGTGCGCCACCCGATCGAGTTGACCGACGGACCGGCCGGGTTGTCGAGGCCCGGGTAGGTCTGCCACGACGTGCCCATCAGCTCCGCGAAGCGGGCCGCCTGCGGCGGCTGGAACTCCTGGAAGCCCACGACGTCGAGGGTGTTCTGCCCCAGCAGGGAGACGACGCGGTCCATGCGCACCGTTCCCGACTCCCAGCCCTTCCGGTTGCCGCCGGGAGCGGTGTGGTCGGCGCCGAGGACGTTGAAGTTGCCCACGCGGAACCCGGTGGCCGGGGTCGTCTGCGGGACCTCCATGGTCCGGGCCGCGACGGGCGTGGCGGCGGGCTCGGCCGCTGCGGCGGGCGTGAACCCGGCGTCGGGCGCGGCCGGGGCCACGAGCAGGGCCGTGGCGAGCGTCAGGCCGACGGCGCAGAGGCGTCGGAGGGAGGACGGGCGCGAGGAAGCAGTCGTGCCGGGCATGGAGGGGGCCTCACAGATGTCGGGGAAGTGGCGTCGTCGAGGTGACCCGACCGTGACCCCTCCCCACACGTCGTCGACGTGTCGGCCCGGGTCCGATCGATGTGACAGAAGTGACTCGTGCGACGTCAGGGTACACCACGCGCGCGGCGTGGAGGCGGTTCACGAAGGACGGGGCACGCTAACGTTGCGGGCGTGAGCACCACCCCGACCCGCGTCTTCGTGGCCCGGCTCGTCGGGCTGCCGATCTTCGACCCCCAGGGCGACCAGGTGGCCAAGGTGCGCGACCTGGTCGTCGCGCTCCGCACGGAGACGAGCCAGCCGCGCGTCCTCGGCATGGTCGCCGAGGTGTTCGGCCGACGCCGGATCTTCGTGCCGATGACCCGGATCACCGCGATCGACAGCGGTCAGGTCCACACGACCGGGCTGCTCAACATGCGCCGGTTCGAGCAGCGCTCGACCGAGACGCTCGTGATGGGTCAGATGCTCGACCGCACCGTGACCATCAAGGATCCGGCCAAGGACGGCGGCACCACCGGCGTGGTCTACGACGTGGCGATGGAGCAGGCCCGCAACCGTGACTGGGTGCTGTCGCGGGTCGCGGTGCAGGAGCCGAGCAAGGGCTTCCGGCGGCGCGGCCAGACCCACGTCGTGGAGTGGCGCGACGTCACGGGGCTGACGAAGCACGAGCCCACGCAGGGCGCCACCCACCTGATCGCCGCCCTCAACGAGATGCGCCCGGCCGACGCGGCCAACATGATCCACGACCTCCCGCCGGAGCGGCGTACGGCCGTGGTCGCGGCCCTCGACGACGAGCGCCTCGCCGACGTCCTGGAGGAGCTCCCCGACGAGGACCAGGTCGAGATCCTCGAGCACCTCGACTCCGAGCGCGCTGCCGACATCCTCGAGGAGATGTCGGCCGACGACGCTGCCGACCTGATCGCCGACCTCAACCCCGAGACCGCCGCCACCCTGCTCGGGCTGATGGAGCCCGAGGAGGCCGAGGACGTCCGGCGCCTGATGTCCTACGCCGACGACACGGCCGGGGCGATGATGACGCCGGAGCCGGTGATCCTCTCCCCCGACGCCACCATCGCCGACGCGCTCGCCCACGTGCGCAACCCCGAGCTCACGCCCGCCCTCGCCGCCCTGGTCTACGTCTGCCGCCAGCCCCTCGAGACCCCGACCGGCAAGCTCCTCGGCGCCGCGCACATCCAGCGGCTGCTGCGCGAGCCCCCCTCGACGCTGGTCGCCGCCGCGCTCGACGAGTCGATGGACCCGTTGCGCCCCGACGCATCCCTGGACCAGGTCGCCGCCCACCTGGCGACGTACAACCTGGTCGCGGCACCCGTGGTGGACGACGAGGGGCGCCTGATCGGCGCGGTCACCGTCGACGACCTGCTCGACCACATGCTGCCCGAGGGCTGGCGCGACCGCGCCCCGCGGCCCGGCCGGATCAACGGCGGACCGAGCGCGGGGAGGGCCGGGTGAGCGCCGACCGCCGGACCCGCCTCGACACCCCGCGCGAGACGCGCCGCCAGATCGTGCGGCGCCCGAGCGTGGACGCCGACACGTTCGGCGTGTTCGCCGAGTCGTTCGCCCGCTACATGGGCACCGCGAAGTTCCTGCTCTGGATGACGATGTTCGTCGCCGCCTGGATCTGCTGGAACGTGCTGGCCCCCGCGGACCTGCGCTTCGACGAGTTCCCTTTCATCTTCCTGACGCTCATGCTCAGCCTCCAGGCGTCCTACGCCGCCCCGCTGATCCTGCTCGCCCAGAACCGCCAGGAGCAGCGCGACAAGGTGGTCGCCGAGCAGGATCGCCAGGCCAACGCCCGCGCCCACGCCGACATGGAGTTCCTGGCCCGCGAGGTCGCCTCGCTGCGGATGTCGGTCGGCGAGGTCGCCACCCGCGACTTCCTCCGCTCGGAGCTCCGCGGCCTGCTGGGTGACATCGAGGACCTGTCGCGCCGCGAGCCGGAGGACGAGCCGGGACCGTGAGCCCACGGGGTGGCTCGTAGACTTCCCCATCATGAGCACCCCCACGCAGCAGCAGGTGATGGACGCCCTGGCGACCGTCAACGATCCCGAGATCAAGCGCCCGATCACCGAGCTGGGAATGGTCGACACCGTCGAGGTGGCCGACGACGGCTCGGTCGCGGTCCACGTGCTGCTGACCGTGGCTGGCTGCCCGCTCAAGGACACCATCAACCGCGACGTCACCGCGGCCGTCACGAAGGTCCCCGGCGTCGCGTCGGTCGACCTCACCCTCGGCGTGATGACCGCCGAGCAGCGCGCCGGCCTCAAGGAGATCCTCAGCGACGGCCGCGCCCAGCGCGAGATCCCGTTCGCCCAGCCCGGCTCGCTGACGAAGGTCTACGCCATCGCCAGCGGCAAGGGCGGCGTCGGCAAGTCGTCGGTCACGGTCAACCTCGCCCTCTCGCTCGCCGCGCAGGGGCTCAAGGTGGGTGTGGTCGACGCCGACATCTACGGCCATTCCGTGCCCGCCATGCTCGGCGTGGCCGACACCCGGCCGACCCAGGTCGACGACCTGATCATGCCCGTGCCCACCCCCAGCGGCGTCTCCGTGATCTCCATCGGCATGCTCAAGCCCCGCCGCGACCAGGTCGTCGCCTGGCGCGGCCCGATGCTCGACCGGGCGCTGGTGCAGATGCTGGCCGACGTCTACTGGGGCGACCTCGACGCCCTGCTGCTCGACCTGCCCCCGGGCACCGGCGACGTGGCGATCTCGCTCGGCCAGCACCTGCCGAGCGCTGAGGTCATCGTCGTCACGACCCCGCAGGAGGCGGCCGCCGAGGTCGCCGAGCGCGCCGGCACCATGGCCTCGATGATGCACCAGCGCGTCGTGGGCGTCGTCGAGAACATGAGCTACCTCCCCTGCCCGCACTGCCCGCCCGAGGACGACCACCGCCTGGAGATCTTCGGCTCCGGCGGTGGGGCTCGCGTCGCCGCGACGCTGTCCGGGCGGTTCGGCTACGACGTGCCGGTCCTGGCGCAGATCCCGATCGACATCTCGCTGCGCGAGGGCGGCGACGTGGGCAAGCCCATCGTCGAGGCCGACCCGACCGCCCCGGCCGCGCGCGAGCTCACCCGGGTCGCCGAGACGCTGTCCGGCCGCGGCCGTGGGCTCGCCGGCATGCAGCTCGGGCTCACCCCGTCCAGCAAGTTCTGACCACTCCGGACCACGGCTCCGGCCAGGCAGTAGGTTCTGAAGCATGTTCGACGTCGGGCTCCTCGAGCTGGCCGTGATCGCCCTCGTGGCGGTCATCGTGCTGGGTCCGGACAAGCTGCCCGACCTCGCGCGCCAGGCCGCCCAGCTGCTCCACCGCGCCCGCGGGCTCGCCACCAACGCCCGCGACGAGCTCCGCAACGAGCTCGGCCCGGACTACTCCGACCTCCAGCTGCGCGACCTCGACCCGCGCACGATCGTGCGCAAGCACATCACCGAGGCCATGGCCGAGGTCGACCGCGAGCAGGCGGAGTCCGCCAAGAAGTCCGCCCTCCCCGACGGCCAGGTCCCGCCCTACGACGTCGAGGCCACCTGACGATTGCGGACGCCGCGTCAGTCCTCGCGGCTCTGCACGGCGACGAGCCCGGCGTACGGCACGAGGAAGACCTCGCCCGAGGTCGCGCGCCCCTCGAGGAAGTCCGCGCCGACACGGTCGACGTACGCCTCGTGGCGGGTGCCGTCGGCCAGGTGCACGAGGCAGCGGGCTCGGGCGTCGGCGAGGCGGCGCAGGGCGGCGCGCAGGCCCAGGCGGTCCACCGGTGACCACGCCACCTCGGGCACCGAGCGCTCGCTCGCCCCGCGTACGCCGGTGACCGCGCGCAGCGGGACGATCCAGTCCTGTCCGGTCGCGTCGAGCAGGCACCACTCCTCCCCCACCCGGGCCAGCCTTCCCTCGAGCCGGCCGACGTGCGGGAGGTCGAGGGCCACGTCGCGGCCCCGTGAGGCCATCAGCCGACTGGCGAGCGTGACGGAGCCGTACTCGGTCCGCGCCCGGTCGGCGAGCTCGGCCTCGCGGTCGACCTCCCACGCTGCGGCCGCCTGCCCCTCGAGGTCGTCGAGCAGCGCGAACAGGTCGTGCTCCCAGGACATGGGGCGAGCCTAGCCAGCGACGTCGACGAGCTCGCAGGTCTTGGTGTCCGGCCGGCACCGGGCCAGCCCCTCGGTCTCACCGGTCGACGAGACAAGCACGGCGAGCAGCTGCCCCGGGGACTCCCAACGGAACCCCGGTACCAGGAACTGCCATCCCTCCGGCGCGGTGAGCGCCCCGGCGTCCGAGCCGTCGCGACGCTGCACCTGCAGCTCGACCGTCCCTGACGCCTCGCCGCCCACCGTCCCCGGCGGGACGTAGGCGACCCACTCCTCGTCGGCCACCAGCACGTCGTGCGTCGGCAGCGGGCCCAGCCGGGTCAGCGTGCCGTCGTCCGCGAGCACCGCGAGGTAGGGAGCCCCCTGGGTCGCGTCGGTCCGGCCGTAGGTCCCCTCGTTGACCACCAGGCCCGCGTCGGTGGCGCCGAGCACGACCTGCCCCGGCGCGGTCTCGGCGAGGTCGACGGTCGCACCGTCGACCAGTGGCCGCCAGAGCCACTGGAAGTCGGGTCCGCCGGCCACGACGAGTCCGTCTGCGGTCACCGCGATCGCGCGCGGCGGCGGACTCATCGCGCCCCGCGGCAGGTCCACGGCGCCGAGGCCCTCGCCGCCCTCCTCGGTGTCGGCACCGACGAGCATCCACCGATGGTCCGACTCGGTCCGGACGTAGGCGACGCGGCCGCCGTCGGCCGAGATCGCGGGCGGCTGGTCGATCTCGCCCTCGATCCTCTGCGGCTCGGCGTCGTAGCCCCACCACCAGGTGCCGTCGTCGCGGAGACCGACCCAGTGGGTGCCGCGGCCTGCCACGGTGTACCAGCGTCCGGCCACCTGCTCGCCACCGACGTGGAGGTCGAGCGCGACGGCCACGGGCAGGTGGGTGTCGGCACTGCTGCTGGGGTCGGGATCGCCGGCGGACGACTCGATCGGCTCCGGGGTCGGCTCCGCGGTGGGCTCGGCCGTCGCTCCGGTGACTGCGGGTGCGTCGCCGCTGTGGTTCGCCCCGCAGCCGGACGTCAGGGTCAGCAGCACGGCCGCAGCCGTAGACCGGGTCCGGGCTCGCGTCGTCATGGTCCTCACCGTCATCGTCCCCCTTCATCCGGGAGACGCCATGACCCCTGCATCGGTTGCCGCGAGCCGGCCGGCACCTTGGGGAGGAGCCGTTGACACACCTGGCGAACACTCGTTGAATGATGCAAACGCACGCAAACGAAAGGATCGCGTGGTGACTCGGGGGTCGATTTGCGCGGCGCGGCCGTACGCCGTCTGGCTCGGCGTCACGGCCGCCGCCGCAGCGGCGGCACACATCGTGCCCGGCACCTGGCGTGCAGCCGCCCACGCGAGTGCCGCCGAGACGCTCCCCCAGACGATGGTCGCCGCCTGCGCCACCGTGCTGGCCCTGTCCCTGGCGTGGCTCTGGGTCGTCACCTCGGTGACGGTCGTCGAGGTCGTGACGGGCGCGGTGCCGCGCAGCGGAGGAGCCACGCGTCGACTGGTGCTGCTCGCGTGCGGCGCGGCCGTGGTCGCCGGTACGGCGCTCCCCGCGCAGGCCTCGAGCGGCGACGGAGCCGAGGTGCTCGTCGGGCTCCCGCTGCCCGAGCGTGCCGCCGCGCCGGACACGTCGGAGCGCCCGGCTGCGCCGGTCGCCTCGATCGCCGCGACGACTGCAGACGCCTACGTGGTCCGGACCGGCGACTCGCTGTGGTCCATCGCCCGCGCGCACCCGGCACCGGCCGGCGACGTCGAGACCCGCTGGCGGGCGATCTGGCGCCACAACCGCGGCGTCGTGGGCGGAGACCCCGACCTGATCCACCCGGGCCAGGCACTCCGCCTGCCCGACACCGACACGAGCACAGAGCCGAGCACCGAGCTGAGCAACGAGAAGGACGGAGAACGACGATGAGCACACCCGACAGCGCCGAGGCCGAGGTCATCACGCTCCGACCGAGCGCCGGCATGGCCAGCGTGCAGGGCGCCCTGGCCCTGGACCTGACTCCGCGCACCGCTCCCCCGCGGCCGCGCCTGCGCAGCACCCGCGCGAGCGACGTGGCCGACCTGGAGCGCGCCTCCCGGGAGCAGGTGGACGCCTTCGTCGGCCGCTACCTGCAGGCCGCCGTCGAGATCGCCGCCGGCGACCGGCAGGTCGCCCAGCTCCTGCGCCACACGGTCCCGGAGGTCTTCGACGCGATGTCGGGCCGCGCCCGGACGGTCACCGCCGCCGGCGGCCTCGCCCCGGGCCGGGTCCGGGGACCCAACCCGGCGCGGCCGGTCGTGGTCGGCGTACGCACCGCCCTGATCCGCAGCGACGCGGTCGAGGCCAGCGCGCACGTGCGCTACGGCCGTCGCTCACGCGCGGTCGCCGCACGATTCGAGGTCGTGCGGGACCGGTGGCAGTGCGTGGCGATCACCTGGGGTTGAGCTCGGGGCTGACGCCCCGTGGGGTGTTCAGCCGCCCATGGTCGCGCGACCCATGGCGCCGCCGGGGGCGCCGTGGCAGCGCTTGAACTTCTGTCCCGAGCCGCAGGGGCACAGCGAGTTGCGACCGACACCGGCGAACGGGTCGTCCTCGGCGCCCGCGGACGCGTGGACCTCGGCCTCACCGTCCTCGGACGGCGCGCTGTAGGACAGGTTCTGCGGACGGTTGGGCTTGTCGAGGCCCTTGGCCCGGATGGTGGGCGTGTGCTGGTGCGGCTGCTGCGGCTGGGCACCGGGCGCATGGGCCGCCGCCTGCGCGAAGTCGATCTGCGGGGTGGACGCGGAGACCTGGGGAGCGACCGGCTGGGCCTGCACCTCGTCGTCCTCGTCGTCCTCGACCTCGACCTGGAGGTTGAAGAGGAAGCCGACCGACTCCTCCTTGATGCCGTCCATCATCGCGGCGAACATGTCGAAGCCCTCGCGCTGGTACTCCACGAGCGGGTCGCGCTGGGAGTAGGCCCGCAGGTAGATGCCCTCGCGGAGGTAGTCCATCTCGTAGAGGTGCTCGCGCCACTTGCGGTCGAGCACGGAGAGGACGACGCGGCGCTCGAGCTCGCGCTGCACCTCCTCGCCCATCTCGTCCTCGCGGCGGTCGTAGGCCTCCTGCACGTCCTTCTGCAGGTCCTCGACGAGCTTCTCGCGGCCGAGGCCCTCGACCCCTCCGGCCTCCTTGACGAGGCCCTCCTTGGTCAGGCCGACCGGGTAGAGCTGGTTGAGCGCGGTGAACAGGCCGTCGAGGTCCCAGTCCTCGGCGTAGCCCTCGGTCGCGCCGCGGACGTAGCCCGCGATCACGTCGTCGAGGAAGCCGCGGATCTGCTCGCCCAGGTCGGCGCCCTCGAGCACCCGGCGGCGCTCGGCGTAGATCACCTCGCGCTGGCGGCTCATCACGTCGTCGTACTTGAGCACGTTCTTGCGCGACTCGAAGTTCTGCGACTCGATGTTGGCCTGGGCGCCGGCGATGGCGTTGCTGACGCGCTTGGCGTCGATCGGCACGTCGTCAGGCACCTTGAGCACGGTGAGGATGCGGTCGACCCACTCCGACTTGAACAGGCGCATCATCTCGTCCTGCAGCGACAGGTAGAACCGGGACTCGCCCGGGTCGCCCTGACGGCCGGAACGACCGCGGAGCTGGTTGTCGATGCGACGCGACTCGTGACGCTCGGTGCCCACGACGTAGAGGCCGCCGAGGTCCCTGACCTCGTCGTGCTCGGCCGCGACCTGTGCCTTGATGCGCTCGACCATGGCGGGCCAGGCGGCGTCGTAGTCCTCCGGCGCCTCGACCGGGTCCAGGCCCTGCTTGCGCAGCTCCTGGTCGGCCAGGAAGTCGACGGACCCGCCGAGCATGATGTCGGTGCCTCGACCGGCCATGTTGGTGGCGACGGTGACCGAGCCCCGGTGGCCGGCGAGCGCGACGACCTTGGCCTCGTC
The DNA here is from genome assembly GCF_054049275.1 of Nocardioides sp. P5_E3. NCBI lineage: Bacteria > Bacillati > Actinomycetota > Actinomycetes > Propionibacteriales > Nocardioidaceae > Nocardioides > Nocardioides sp. P5_E3. The sequence continues at coordinate 31,238 of NZ_JBFUMR010000011.1, read as the reverse complement.
GGCGTGCTGCTTGGCGTTGAGGACGGTGTGCGGGATGCCGCGCTTGCGCAGCAGGTTGGAGAGGTACTCCGACTTCTCGACCGAGACGGTGCCGATCAGGATCGGCTGGCCCTTCTCGTGGCGCTCACGGATGTCGTCGGCGACGGCCTCGTACTTGGCCTCCTCGGTGCGGTAGACCAGGTCGACGTTGTCGAGGCGCTGCATCGGGCGGTTCGTCGGGATCGGGACCACGCCGAGCTTGTAGATCTTGTCGAACTCCGAGGCCTCGGTCATGGCCGTACCGGTCATGCCGGAGAGCTTCTCGTAGAGGCGGAAGTAGTTCTGGAGCGTGATCGTGGCGAGGGTCTGGTACTCCTCGCGGACGGTCACGCCCTCCTTGGCCTCGATGGCCTGGTGCAGGCCGTCGTTATAGCGACGACCGGACAGGATGCGGCCGGTGTGCTCGTCGACGATGAGCACCTCGCCGTCCATGACGACGTACTCCTTGTCGTTGCGGAACAGCTCCTTGGCCTTGATGGAGTTGTTGAGGAACGAGATGAGCGGGGTGTTGACCGAGTCGTAGAGGTTGTCGATCCCGAGGTGGTCCTCGACCTTGGTGATGCCGGGCTCGAGCACCGAGATGGTGCGCTTCTTCTCGTCGACCTCGTAGTCGACGTCCTTGACGAGGGTGCGCGTGAGCTTGGAGAACTCGGCGTACCACTTGACCTCGTCCTGGGTCGGGCCGCTGATGATCAGCGGGGTCCGTGCCTCGTCGATGAGGATCGAGTCGACCTCGTCGACGATGGCGAAGTTGTGGCCGCGCTGCACGCACTCCTCGACCGAGTCGGCCATGTTGTCGCGCAGGTAGTCGAAGCCGAGCTCGTTGTTGGTGCCGTACGTGATGTCGCAGGCGTAGGCCTCGCGGCGCTCCGCCGGGCGCATCGACGGCAGGATCACGCCGGTGGTCAGGCCGAGGAAGTGGTGCACGCGGCCCATCTGCTCGGACTGGAACTTGGCGAGGTAGTCGTTGACCGTGACCACGTGCACGCCCTTGCCGGCGAGCGCGTTGAGGTAGGAGGGCAGCACGGCGACGAGCGTCTTGCCCTCACCGGTCTTCATCTCGGCGATGTTGCCGAGGTGGAGCGCCGCCGCGCCCATGACCTGCACGTCGAAGGGCCGCATGCCCAGCACGCGCTTGCTCGCTTCCCGGACGGTGGCGAAGGCCTCCGGCATCAGGTCGTCGAGGCTTTCCCCGTTGGCGAACCGCTCGCGGAACTCGTCGGTCATCCCGCGGAGCTCGTCGTCGGTCATCTTGACGAAGTCGTCCTCGATGGCGTTGACGGCCTTGGAGACGGACTCGAGCTCACGGAGGATCTTGCCCTCGCCGATGCGGAGGAGCTTGTCGATGATGGCAGGCACGAGTGGTAACTGTACCTACCTCGCCAACGGGTCTCCCAATGCGTGCGACAGGTCGCCCCGCTCGCCCACCACGACGTCGTCCAGACCGAGCCAGTCGGCCATCCTGCGCAGCTCGCCGGCCAGCTCGTGGGCGGTCTCCGGCGGGGCGCCCGGCTCGGCGAACGCGCCCTGGACGAGCAGGCGTCCGGTGGCCCGGTCGGCCTTGAGGTCGACCCGCCCGACCAGCCGGTCGCCGAGGAGGAACGGCAGCACGTAGTAGCCGTGCACGCGCTTCTCGGCGGGGACGTAGATCTCGATCCGGTAGAAGAAGTCGAAGAGGGCCTCGGCGCGCGCCCGCTCCCACACCAGCGGGTCGAACGGGCTGAGCAGCGTGCGGGCCGCCACCCGCCGCGGGAGCCGGGCGTCGCGGTGGAGGTAGGCCTGCCGCTTCCACCCCTGCACCGCCACGGGGGTCAGCTCGCCGGACTCGACGAGCTCGTCGATCGCCACCTTGACGCTCGCCTTCCCGGGCGTGGGCTGGAGCCGCAGGCGGTAGTAGTCGGCCAGGCAGGGGCCGCTCGCCACGCCGTGCGAGCGCGCGGCACGGCGTACGAGCTCGGTGACGGCCTCCTGCGGCGTCGGCGTCGGTGCGGCGAGCACGCTCGCGGGCAGGACCCGCTCGGGCACGTCGTAGACCACCTCGAACTGGCTGTTGCGCCCGGCGACGGCGACGTCGCCCACGAGGTAGAGGTAGTCGAGGACCTTGCGGGCCTCGGACCAGTTCCAGCCCCAGTGCTGCTTGGTGCGCGGACCGGTGCTGAAGTCGTCCTCGAGGTCGCGCGCGGTGACCGGGCCCCGGTCGCGCACGGCGTCGAGCACCTGCGGCTCGAGCGACGCATCCGCGGTGAAGCCCCACTTGCCCCGCTCGCCGCGGTACTTCTCCATCCGGTGGCGCATCAGCGGCCACAGCTCGACCGGCATCAGCGCCTGGACGTGCGCCCAGTACTCGACGAGCCGGCGCGGTCGGCGTGGGGTGCCGTGCTGGGCGCGGCACAGCAGGTCGACGTCGTAGGGCCCCATCCGCGAGTAGAGCGGCATGAAGTGGGCGCGCTGGAGGACGTTGACCGAGTCGACCTGCAGGACGCCGGTGCGCGCCAGCGTGCGGTCGAACGTCGCCATCGTGGGCGTGGCGTGGGGCCGGTCGGTGAAGCCCTGGGCTGCCAGGGCGATCCGGCGGGCCTGGAGCTGCGTGAGCTGGTCCACGCGTGAACTCAACCAGACGGGTACGACACCGCCTGCACGATCAGGGCAGGTCGAGGAGCTTCTCGCGCATGGCGTACATGACTGCCTCCATGCGGGAGTGGAGCTGCAGCTTCTCCAGGATGTTGCGGACGTGGTTCTTGACCGTGTTCTCGGAGATGAACAGCTCCTTGGCGACCTCACGGTTGTTGAGCCCCTTGGCGACGAGGCGCAGCACCTCGAGCTCGCGATCGGTGAGCCGCAGGGCCGGGCCCTGCTCGCGCTCGGGCTTCGACATCTGCTTGAACTCGTCGATGAGCTTGACGGCCATGGAGGGGCTGATCAGGGACTGGCCCTCGTTGACCACGCGGATCGCCTGGGCGACCTCCTCGATGGAGGAGTCCTTGAGCAGGTAGCCGGCGGCACCGTTCTTGACCGACTCGTAGAGGTCGGCCTCTTCGTCGGAGACGGTGAGCATGATGATCTTGGTGGCCGGCACGGCCTCCTTGATCGCGCGACAGGCCTCGACGCCGGTGCGGCGCGGCATCCGTACGTCGAGCAGGATCACGTCGGGCGCGGTGGTGATCGCCAGCTCGGTGGCTGTGATGCCGTCGGCGGCCTCGCCGACCACCTCGATGTCGATGTCTCCACCCAGCAGCATGATGAGGCCACGACGGAAGAGTTCCTGGTCGTCGACGACCAGGACGCGGACGGGTTCGGTCCCAGCTGATGTTGCCTCGGTCACGCGCGCATCATGTCATGCGCGCGCGACCGGGGGCAGTGGACGGTTCAGTCCACCTCGAGCGAGATGACTCCGTAGTCGTAGCCGCGGCGGCGGTAGACCACCGACGGCCGCTCGCTCTCCTTGTCCACGAAGAGGTAGAAGTCGTGCCCGACGAGCTCCATTTCGTAGAGGGCCTGGTCGAGGGTCATCGCGATCGCGGTGTGCGACTTCTCGCGGACCACGAGCGGTCCGTCACCCGTCACCGTGATCGGACCGACCTTGCGCTCGACGACTCCCTCGTCGCCGGCGGAGGCGTCCTCGACCTCCGGCAACGAGGCGAGGGCCTCGCCCACGCCGACGTGCGCGTTGCGTCCCTTGTGCACGCGGCGGCGGTCGGCCGCGCGACGCATCTGGGCCTGCATCTTGTCGAGGGCAAGGTCGAGGGCACCCATCTTGTCCTCGGCGGCAGCCTCGGCGCGGATCACCGGCCCCTTGGAGAAGGCCGTGAGCTCGACCTTCGTCGAGCGGTCGTGCTGGCGGGGGTTCTTCTCGAGCTCCACCTCCACCTGGACGCGCATGATGCGGTGATCGTGCTTCTCCAGACGGCTGAGCTTCTCGGACACGTGCTCGCGGAACCGGTCGGACACCTCGCAGTGCCGTCCCGTGACCACAACCTCCATGTGAACCTCCTCAACTAGCGAACGGTCCGCACCCCTCCATTTCGCCGCGGCGGAACGCCCGCCGGGGCAGGGTGGGATGGAGCCCGCCCGGCCGACCTGGTCTTCGACCCCACAACCGCCTGCTGAAGCGTTCGCAACTTCTCCGTCACTACTGGCCTTCTCCCGGCGTCCGGCACATCTGGTGCCGGCGACGAGGCAGGACTTACTTCTAAGCCGCACCGTGATCGTCCGACGGGCGTCGTGCTGCAGAGCAGCGCGGTGCCCGGGGACTTACGTGGACCGTTTCGCCTGCGACTGGCATCGGCTTGCCACGGGTCTGGCCTGTCGCTGCACCTCGCGGTGCCGCGCACAGCCCTCTCCGTGACGCAACCACGGACCCGGGCGGACTCCATGACAAGACGCTAGCCCCTCAACCGCATCGGGCCAACCGTGGGGTCACCTGTCGGTCTGGGACATCTGGCCCCCAGGCCCGGCGCGCCGCCGGGTGGCCGCCACCGCAGCGACCGCGACGGGCGGCAGGCCGACCGCCTCGAGGGCCCGCTGGGCCTCACGGGCGGTCGATCCGGTGGTCAGCACGTCGTCGCAGACGAGGACGTGGGCCCGGCTCCACCGGCGGCCGACCCGTGCGAGCGCGGCGGAGGGACAGTGCATCGAGCCGGCCATGTTGGTGGCCCGGTCCCCCGCGTCGAGACCGGCCTGGTCGGCGGCCCCGCGCGAGACCAGCAGCGGCGCGACCGCCGAGGGTCGCTCGCGACGTACGCGGGACGCGGCCCGGCGCACGAGCGCCTCGGTGGCCTCGTAGCCGCGACGACGGCCGGCACCCGGCCGCGACGGCACGGGGACCAGCAGCAGCGGCACCGCGGGGTCGAGGTCGGCGGCGGCGCCGTGGACCGCCTGCGCGAGCAGGTCGCCCAGCACCCGCCGGTGGCCCCACTGGCCGCGGTCCTTGTGCCCCACCACCAGCGCTCGCACGGCACCGTCGTACGCCTCCGCGACCCAGGGCGTCACGAGCCCGTCGGGCACGGGTGCCGGCCACGCCACCCGTGGCCGGCCGGACAGGCCGTCGCGGCAGCCCGGGCAGAGCATCCGGCCCGGCAGGTCGCACCCCACGCACCGGCTGCCGAGGAACAGGTCGAGGGCCTCGTCGAGCACCCGGCCATGCCAGCAGCAGGTGTCGTACGACGGCAACCGCAGGCGCGGCGCCTGTGGATCAGCCGACGTAGGTGAGCGATGTCAGTCCGGGCGGCAGGTCGGGCACCGAGCGCTCGGGCCGCGTGAGGGCGAACACCGAGCGTCCAGCCACGGCGTAGGCCTCGACGAGGTCCACCGGGGTGGACACGAGCGTGCGGATGCGACCGCGCAGGGTCGTCGTGCCGCCGGTCGAGATCTCGCCCGGGGCCCCGTCGACGGAGACCGTGCGCACCTGCGAGAGCCCCTCGGTGATGATGTCCCTCAGCACCGAGACCGTCGTGGGCGAGCGCCAGGCGATGTCCCGGATGCGCGCGGTGCCCTCCGCGGGCTCAGGCAGCACCTGCGGCCCGGTGAACCCGGTCACGGCTCCGCCGGAGTCGTGCCGGACCCGCACCGAGACGACACGGTCCGCCTTGCCGGTCCGCACGACGGCCACCAGCCGGCTGCCGTCGCGCGAGACGATCAGCTCGGTGAGCCGGCGCCCGGTGAACCCCGGCACGGCCACCTCCGCGGCCGCCCCGTCGACGACCTGGAACACCCGCGCGCGGCCGTTGTTGCGGTCGAGCACCCAGATGCGGTCGCGGTAGTCCCAGTGCGGTGCGGCCAGGTCGACGGCCTCGAAGATGACGGTCGCCACCTCCCCGGAGGGCGACTCGGTCGGCGCCACCACCAGGTCCGTGCCCGTGGAGGTGACCCCCGCCACCCGGACGCCGGAGAGGCTGGCGCCGATGGAGCGCAGGTCGTAGCCGGACTCCTCCTGCCCGAGCGGGCCGAGTGTGGGCAGGAGCTCGCCCATCGGACCGGTGACGACACGTCCCTGGTCCAGCGCGAACAGGTCGGTGGTGGCGGGCACACCATTGGGGTCGTAGCCGCTGCCGAACTGCAGGCTGACCTGCGGGGAGCCGCTGGGCCCGACGATCGTCCGGCCCCCGATGCTGAGCTGGACGGCGCCGATGCGCGGCTCCTGCCGGAGCGTCCAGACGAGCTGGGCCAGCATCCGCTGCGCGGTCAGCTCGTCCACCGCGTCGGGGTCGCCGGAGAGGGAGACCTGCGCGACGCCGGAGGTGATCGGCACCGAGAGACCGTGCGTGGTGCCCGGTGGGAAGTAGCTGCGCGTGACGTCCTGCAGGTCCGAGGACGACCGGGTCAGCAGCCCGCGCACCAGCGACGACGCGAACTGGTCACCGCGGGGCACGAACACCGGCTCGGGGACCATGATCTCGGTCGTGGGGTCGAAGTAGTAGAGCGAGGCCCGCTCGTACCAGTCGTCGAACCACGTCTCCGGCACGATGAGGGCGTCGGGCACCTCGTCGATGCGCCACTCGCCGTCCTCCTTGACCAGGCCGATGGACAGGGTGGTGCCGCCGCGGGTCCGCTGCCAGGCGCCGCGCGCGTCGTAGGTGTTGACGTCGTTCAGCGACACCCGGACCGCGGTGCCGGCCGTCGGGTCGCCGAGCTCGGCGTAGGTGATGATCTGCTGCTCGGGCACCCACGCCTCCGCCGCCTCCCGGGAGAGGAACTGGCGTGCCACGCTGACGCTGACCGGCGTGGCCTTCATCGCCTCGAAGAACCCCTCGACCACCTCACCTGTGGCCTGCCCGGCCTGCGGGGGCCGGGGGTCAAAGGAGATGCCGGGCGCGTCCTGGGACCCGCCGGTGCCCTCCGACTCGACCACCGGTCCGGAGGTCGGCATCCGCACGCAGCCCGCCAGCAGCGCGGCCACGGCGACCAGGCCGAGCACGCGCGCCACCCGGACGGCGCGACGGCTCGTCATGCCGTCTCTCATGCCGTCTCTCATACCGTCTCCCGGGCGTCGACGGGGACCAGCGGCAGCGGCGAGTGGCGCAGCTGGGTGCCGAGCCGGCGGGGCAGGGTCAGGCGGAACTGGGCACCCTCGCCGGGACGGCCCCACGCCTGGAGCCACCCTCCGTGCAGGTGGGTGTCCTCGAGCGAGATCGACAGGCCGAGCCCGGTGCCGCCGCTGGTGCGGGCCCGCGCCGGGTCGGCGCGCCAGAACCGGTTGAAGACCATCGCGGACTCCCCCGGCCCGAGGCCCACGCCGTGGTCGCGGACCGCGATGGCAGCGGACTGGAGGTCGGCGCCGACGAAGATCTCGACGTCGCGGCACTCCGCGTGGTCGATGGCGTTGGTGACGAGGTTGCGCACGATCCGCTCCACCCGGCGTACGTCGGCCTCCGCGACGCACGGGGTGCCGGGGTCGTGCAGCACCACGCGGGTGTCGCGCTGGGCGGCGAGCACCGAGGTCATGTCGACGACGCGCCGGACCACGTCGACCAGGTCGACGTCCTCGGTCTCGAGCACGGCGGCACCGGCGTCGAAGCGGCTGATCTCGAGGAGGTCGGCCAGGAGCGTCTCGAAGCGGTCGAGCTCCTTCTGGAGCAGCTCGGCGGCGCGACCGGTGACCGGGTCGAGGAACGGCCTGGCGTCGTGGATGACGTCGCTGGCCATCCGCACGGTGGTGATCGGCGTGCGCAGCTCGTGGGAGACGTCGGAGACGAAGCGCCGCTGGAGCCGGCTGAGCTCCTCGAGCTGGCGGATCTGCTTCTGGAGGTTGGAGGCCATCTGGTTGAACGACGTCGCGAGCCGCGCCAGGTCGTCCTCGCCGGTGACGCGCAGGCGCTCCTGGAGCTGCCCGGCGGCCAGGCGCTCGGCGACCCGGCGGGCCATCCGGATCGGGGTCACCACCTGCCGGGTCACCAGCCACGTCAGCAGCGCGACGAGCAGCAGCAGCGGGACACCGGCGACGAGCATCGCCCGCGAGACGAGCGCGAGCGTCTCCTCCTGCTCGGCCAGCGGGTAGAGGTAGTAGAGCGTGTAGGTGTTGTCGTCGGCCGGGAGCCGGACCTGGCTGCCGACCACGATGCCGGGGCCGTCGGGGAGGCCCTGGATCGGCCGCGTCGTGCGGATGTCGGTGAAGGTCCAGGCCGTCGGGGAGAGCGAGTCGAAGCGGGCCTCGAGGGTCTCCGGGACGCTGGCCAGGTCGAGGCCCTCGGTGAACTTCGCGCCGCCGTCGGCCAGCCGGACGCCCTCGTCGACCGGCGGGGACAGCACCACGGCGAAGCCACGCGTGCTCCCGCGCGCCTGGATCGGCTCGACGAGCGCCTGCTGCTGGGCCGACTCGTCGGCATCGATGCCGGGCGTGGCGGCCAGCGCCGCGCGGGCGGCCTCGGTCTCGCCCTCCGCCTCCTGCACCACGGCCTCGACCCGGTGGTCGAGCAGCCCGTCACGGGTCTGCTGCATGAGGAACCAGCCGACGATGCCGACGACCGCCGCCGAGAGCAGGAGCGTGCTCACCACGACGCGCGCCTGCACCGAGCGCCGCCAGAAGGCGGGCCCGTGCCGCAGCACCGGCGGGAGCCGGTCACGCATGCTCACCGGTGGCTCCTAGGACTTGCCGGCCTTGTAGCCCACGCCCCGGACGGTCACGACGACCTCCGGGTTCTCCGGGTCGTGCTCGACCTTGGAGCGCAGGCGCTGGACGTGCACGTTGACCAGCCGGGTGTCGGCGCTGTGGCGGTAGCCCCAGACCTGCTCGAGCAGCACCTCCCGCGTGAAGACCTGCCACGGCTTGCGCGCGAGGCACACCAGCAGGTCGAACTCGAGCGGGGTGAGGTTGATCGGCTCGCCCGCACGGGTCACCGAGTGGCCCGCCACGTCGATCGACACGTCACCGATCGTCAGCCCCTCGCCGGGGGTGACGTCGTTGCGGCGCACCCGCGCACGGACTCGCGCGATGAGCTCCTTGGGCTTGAACGGCTTGACGATGTAGTCGTCGGCACCGGACTCCAGGCCAACGACCACGTCGATGGTGTCGCCCTTCGCGGTGAGCATCACGATCGGCACGCCGGACTCGGCGCGGATCTCCTTGCAGACGTCGATGCCGTCCTTGCCGGGAAGCATCAGGTCGAGCAGCACCAGGTCCGGCCGGTAGTCGCGGAACGCGTCGAGGGCCACGTCACCGCGCCCCACGATGCGGCTGTCGAACCCCTCCTGGCGCAGGACGATGGACAACATCTCCGCCAGGGAGGGGTCGTCGTCGACCACGAGCACGCTGCCACGCGCTGGTTCGGCGAAGTCGGTCATGGCGCCATTCTATTGGGGCACCACGACCGACCTCAGCCGAACGCGTGCGCTTGCTCAGTAGCGGTAGTGCTCGGGCTTGTACGGACCCTCGACCGGGACGCCCAGGTAGGCGGCCTGCTCCTTGGAGAGCTCGGTCAGCTCGACGCCGAGGGCGTCGAGGTGCAGCCGGGCGACCTCCTCGTCGAGGTGCTTGGGCAGCACGTGCACGCCCAGCTCGTAGGAGTCGGCCTTGGTGAACAGGTCGACCTGGGCCAGCACCTGGTTGGTGAAGGAGTTCGACATGACGAACGACGGGTGGCCGGTGGCGTTGCCCAGGTTGAGCAGGCGGCCCTCCGACAGCACGATGATCTTCTTGCCGGGCTTGTCGTCCTCGCTGGGGAAGATCCACTGGTGGACCTGCGGCTTGATCTCGTCCTTGACGATGCCGGGGATCCTGGCGAGGCCCGCCATGTTGATCTCGTTGTCGAAGTGGCCGATGTTGCCGACGATCGCCTGGTGCTTCATCTTGTGGAAGTGCTCGACGGTGATGATGTCGAAGTTTCCGGTCGTGGTGATGAAGATGTCGGCGGTCTCGACGACCGAGTCGAGGCGCTTGACCTCGTAGCCGTCCATCGCGGCCTGCAGCGCGCAGATGGGGTCGATCTCGGTGACGATGACGCGGGCACCCTGGCCGCGCAGCGACTCCGCGGAACCCTTGCCGACGTCGCCGTAGCCGCAGACGACGGCGACCTTGCCGCCGATCATCACGTCGGTGGCGCGGTTGATGCCGTCGACGAGCGAGTGGCGGCAGCCGTACTTGTTGTCGAACTTGGACTTGGTGACCGAGTCGTTGACGTTGATCGCCGGGAACAGGAGGGTGCCCTCCTTGAAGCGCTCGTAGAGCCGCAGCACGCCGGTCGTGGTCTCCTCGGAGACTCCCTTGACCATGGGGGCGCGCTTGGTCCAGCGCTGCGGGTCGGCCTCGAGCGAGCGGGCCAGGACGCGCAGCACCTCCTTGAACTCCTCGTTGTCGGTGGAGTCCTGCGACGGGACGGCGCCCGCCTTCTCGTACTCGACACCGAGGTGCAGCAGCATGGTGATGTCGCCGCCGTCGTCGAGCAGCATGTTGGGGCCGCCCTCGGCGAAGTCGAAGACCTTCTCGGCCTCGTCCCAGTACTCGGCGAGGCTCTCACCCTTCCACGCGAAGACCGGCACGCCCTTCGGGTCCTCGGGGGTGCCCCCCGTGGACGGGTGGCCGACGACGACCGCGGCAGCGGCGTGGTCCTGGGTGGAGAAGATGTTGCAGGTGGCCCAGCGGATGTCCGCGCCGAGGGCCGCGAGGGTCTCGATCAGCACGGCGGTCTGGATCGTCATGTGAAGCGAGCCCGCGATGCGCGCGCCCGTGAGGGGCTGCTCCTTGCCGTAGCGCTCGCGCATGGCCATCAGGCCCGGCATCTCGTGCTCGGCGAGCTCGATCTCCTTGCGGCCGTAGGCGGCGAGGTTGAGGTCGGCGACCTTGAAGTCCATCGGTTGTCTCCTGGTGTGGTGGAGCCGTCTGCGCCGCACATCTGTGCGTCCTCGGGATCTCCCGCGCGGACCAGAAGAGAGTAGGACCGCCCTCAGCGATTCGGAGAATCCTCGGGGGGCGGGTCGGTGGAGGTCGATCCGGTCGCGCCGCCACGCCCCTCGGAGCCCGTCGGGACGTGGTCCGCAGCGTGCTCGCCGCCGTGCTCGTCCCCGTGCTCGCTGCCGTGCTCGTCGCCGTGACCACCGACGCCGACCGCGCGCAGGGCGTACAGCACCACGAACCCGACCACGAGGCCGACGAGGGCGGAGACGAGGGTGTTGAGCAGCCACCCGACGAGGGCGCCCAGCGCCCCGCCGATCGCGTGGTGCACGTCCTCCTCCCAGTGGTGGAGGAGGTCGTACGGCGCGTGCAGGGCGTCGCCGATGGCGGTGCCCTCGAGCAGGCCGTCGTGGCCGCCGATCTCGTAGAGGCTGACGAGGAAGATGTGGCCACCGACCCAGAGCATGGCCAGCGTGCCGATGAGGGAGATGCCGGCGAGCAGCTTCGGCATGAAGCCGACCATCCCGAGGCCGATCCGCTGGGAGGCCCGGGAGTCGCGCTTGGACAGGGCGAGGCCGACGTCGTCCATCTTCACGATCAGCGCGACGACGCCGTAGACGAGGACGGTGATCAGCACCGCGACGACCGCCAGCACGATCGCGCGCATCCAGATGCTCGCGTCGGGATCGGAGCTGACGACCTCCTTGAGCGCGATCACCATGATCTCGGCGCTGAGGATGAAGTCGGTGCGCACGGCGTTGGCGATGGTGCGCTTCTCGTGCTCGGGGGTGAACTCCCCCACCTCCGACACGTCCTCCTCGGCCTCGGTGGAGTGCCCGGTGAGACGCTCGTGCACCTTGTGGGCGCCCTCGTAGGCGAGGAAGCCACCACCGAAGATCAGGATCACCGGCAGCAGCCACGGGAGGAACTGCCCGAGCAGCACCGCGGCGGGGAGGATGAAGAGCAGCTTGTTGCGCAGGGAGCCGATGGCGATCTGCTTGATGATCGGCAGCTCGCGGTCCGCGGCCGACCCGTGGAGGTACTGCGGGGTCACGGCGGTGTCGTCGACCACGACGCCGGCGGCCTTGGCGCTGGCCCGACCCGCGGCAGCACCGACGTCGTCCACGCTGGCTGCTGCGATGCGCGCGAGCGCGGCGACGTCGTCGAGGAGGGCGAACAGTCCGCCGGCCATGGGCGATCCTTCGGGTCAAGTGCGTCGGTGGTGCATCCGGTGGGCTGCAGCCTATCGGCGCGGCGTACGCCGTCGTGCCCCGCCGACTGCCTGCACCGGAGGGCCGGGCTCAGGCCTCCACGGTGCGGCGCATCACCCAGCGCCACTTGGCGATCCTGCGGTCACGGACGAAGCCGAGCTCCTCGTAGAGCGACTCCGGGCCGGTGTGCAGGTAGGCGCCGCGCTGCGGCTTCCGGTCGACGACCTGCTCCGGGTAGGCCTCGACCACTCCCCCGCCGGCCGCGGCGATCTCCGTGAGGACGGCCGACACCGCGGCGCGCGCGACGCCCTTCCCGCGGTGCTTGCTGCCGGTGAAGATGCAGCCGATCCGCCACTGCGGCAGGGCCGCGAGCTCCGCCTCGTAGGCCTTGGCGTTCTTGATGTGCGGGAGCTCGTCAGGCGTCCCGAACTGGCACCACCCGACCACGTCGTCGCCTTCGTACACCAGCACCTGGTGCACGGTGCCCCTGTCGGTGTGCGCCCGTTTGGCGATCCTGTGGTCGTCGGCGGTCCCGGCCAGGCCCTCGGGGTGGAAGCCGATGCACCAGCACCCGCCCCACACGCCGTTGTTGGCCTCGACGAGGGCCGCGAAGTCGGCCCAGGTCTCCGGGGTGAGGAGCCTGGTGTCGTACGACGGCGCGTCGGTCATGTCGCCACTGTGGTGCGAGTTCCGGACGAACCTGGGTCGTAGGCGTAGGTCAGCAGCTCGGCGTGCGGCGGCTCGTCGGCGCGCATCCGGCGCAGCACGTCCTCGGAGGCCATGCAGGGACAGTAGCCTCGCCGGATGTCGACACCGTCGCCCTCGGACCTGCCTGACACGGCCGACCACGCCTGGCTCGTCGAGGAGCGGGAGTACGCCCGGCACGAGGCCCGACGCGGCCGACGGCACGCCTTCCAGCACCTCGACCCGCGACGCACCGCGCTCGTGGTGGTCGACCTGGTGCCGTTCTTCGTCCGCGAGTCGGCGTACGTCCGCGGGATCGTGCCGCGCGTCGAGCGGCTGGCCTCCGCCCTCCGCTCGGCGGGAGGTGTGGTCGCGTGGGTGGTCCCCGGCTACGCGCCACCGAGCGCCAAGGACCGCGAGTTCTTCGGCGACGAGGTGGCCGAGCGCTACGCCCGGTCCGGCGGCGACGGTCCGCCGAGGTCGCGCGTGGACCCCTCGCTCGACGTCGCCCCGGACGACCTGGTCGTCGAGAAGACCGCGCGGAGTGCGTACTCCCCCGGGTCCTCCGACCTCCCCGCCCTCCTCGCGGCGCGCGACGTCGACACGCTCGTGGTGACGGGCACCGTCACCAACGTCTGCGTCGAGGACACCGTGCGCGACGCCAGCACTGCCGGCCTGCGGGTCATCCTCGTCGCGGACGCGTGTGCGGCGATGCGCGACCGGGACCACAACGCCACCCTCCACGTCGTCCACCGCTCGTACGGCGACGTACGGCCCGCCGCCGAGGTGCTCGACCTGATCGCCGGGCGGTAGGTCGACGTTCACTCGCACCAGGTACGAGCGAAGGGGACGTCAGCGCGCTTCTCGGCGGTGGTGGAGGGAGGACGGGGTCCCGTGACGAAACCCGTCCAGAAGGGGTGGCCAGGAATTGTCCACAGCCACGGCGGACCCATGGCCAGTGTCGGTGCTGGCCGGTAGAATCGAACACATGATCGAGACGCTGGCAGGGCCCGGAGCAGGTGAGGTCGAGGACCTCACCGCTCGCGACCTGCTCGCTCTGGCCCGCGACCGCAAGGCGGCCGAGGACCGCGCAGCAGCTGACCTCTTGGTCGTGGCAGCCCGGTGGGCCGACCTGCACCCGCCGGAGTCGATCCACGACGCCGCTGCGTTCACGGTTCCCGGTTGCGAGCACGAGGAGCCGATCGCCGGCGAGGGTGCGCCACTCGTGGCGGAGTTCTGCCTCGCCGAGCTCGGCACGGTCCTCGGGATCTCGACGACCGCGGCGAAGAAGCTCGTCGGCCACGCCCTCGAGCTGCGCCACCGCCTCCCGCGGCTCTGGGCGCAGGTCCACACCGGACGAGTCCCCGCATGGCGGGCCCGCGCGGTCGCCGAGACCACCATCCACACCACCCCATCGCTGACGCGGGAGGCTGCGGCGTTCGTGGATGCCCAGGTCGCGACCGTGGCTGGTCGGGTCGGTCCCGCGCAGCTGGACCGGCTCGTCGCCGAGGCCATCAAGCGCTACGACCTCGCCGACGTCGATCCGGCTGCGGATCCGGAGGACGGCTACCTCCACGTCGACCCCCGCCACGCGACCATCCACGACGATGACGTGCACTTCGCCGGCACGATGCGGATAGAGGCCGAGCTCGACATCGCCGACATGCTCGACCTCGACCGTCGCCTCGCCCACGACGCCGCCACCCAGGCTGCCGTCGGCTCCACCGAGTCCCTGCAGGTGCGGCGCGCGAAGGCCCTCGGCAACCTCGCCCGCACCCAGACCGCCCTCGACCTCCACGCCCAGGGCGCAGCCCCGGCGTCGCCGAAGGACTCCGAGGGGCTCCCGGCCGCACGGGAGGTCGTCCTCCACGCCCACTTCGACGCCACGCTCGACGACCTGACCACGGTGTTCGGTCCAGCGGGGCGGATGGAGGAGGGCCAGCGCCTCGTCCTCCTCGACCAGGTCAAGAACTGGTGCCGCGACTCCCGCACCACGGTCACCATCAAGCCCGTCATCGACCTCAACGCTCAGATGCACACCGACGCGTACGAGGTGCCCGACCGGATCCGGGAGCAGGTGATCCTCCGGGACACGACGTGCGTGTTCCCCTGGTGCACCCGCCCGGCCCGCGGCTGCGACATCGACCACGTCATCCCTCATGACCCGGACGCCGAGGCGGTGGGGCGACCACAACCGGGTCCCACGCGGACCCTCAACCTCGCCGCCCTCTGCAGGTTCCACCACCGCCTCAAGACGCACACCGCCTGGCGCTACCGCATGGTCGAGCCCGGCGTGTTCGAGTGGACCTCACCGCACGGCCACCGTTACCGCCGCGACCCCACCGGCACCACTTCGATCAACCAGGCCGAGCCACCCGATCCGCCCGGCATTCCGCGACCACGCCGACCATGACCCCGCCCCACACCCCGCCACCCTCCGGTGGCGGGGCCACAGGCACGTCTCTCCCCTGCCGACTACTCGTTCGTGCAGCGGCTGCCAGCCGGGGCCCGAGCCGGCGAGCCCGCTGCGAGGATGTCCACGTGAGCGACGTGGGGACCTACGACGGCGACGACTTCTACTGCGACGTGGCGATCCCGCGAGCCGTCCCGCTGGAGGTCGTCCACGAGGACGACCTGGTGCTCGCCTACCACCACACCCGGCCGTTCTGGCAGGTCCACCTCGTGGCGGTGCCGAAGCGGCACCTCGCCTCGTTCACGACGATCGGGGCGTCCGACGAGGCGGACGTCCGGGCACTCCTCGCGGTCGTCCAGCAGCTCGCCCGGCGGGTCGAGGAGGAGCACGGGGCAGCCGCCGTCCTGACCAACCTCGGCACCTACCAGGACTCCAAGCACCTCCACGTCCACGTGCACTCGGGTGCGCAGCTGCGCGCCTGAGCCGATGTCGGTGCCGACGGGCACACTCAGCACATGGACGCGCGAGCACTGATCACCCGTCTCGCCGAGCTCGTCGATGCCCACGACTGGGAGGCGCTGCCCGGCGTGCTGCACCGCGACTTCACGTGTCGGCTGGTGCACACCGGCGAGGTCTTCGACCGCGACGGGTGGGTGCGGTTCAACGCCGATTACCCCGGCTTCGAGCGGATGCATGTCGAGGACCTGGTGGTCGACGGCGATCGTGGGGTGCTGCGGGCGCGGGTGACCGGGAGGGGCGGCGCGGGCGAGCGGCTCGAGTTCGCCGTGGCCAGCTTCGCGACCGTGCGCGACGGCCTCCTCGTCGAGCTCGTCGAGGTCTGGGCCGACGTCGACCAGCAGGCACCCGAGGGCACCCGGCCCTAGCCTGACCCAGTGCTCCCCGACCCCACCGAGCGTCTCCGCTTCCGCCGGATGCGGATGACCGACCTCGACGACGTCACCGCGCTGCTCGTCGCGTTCGACCCGATGCGCGGCGAGCGCCCGTCCAGCACCCGGGACGACGCCGTGCGCTGGATCCAGTGGCAGGAGCGCAACCATGCCGAGCACGGTTTCGGGCTCTGGGTCGTGGAGACCCACGACGGCGCGTTCGTCGGCGACTGCGGACTCACCGTGCAGGACGTCGAGGGCGCGCCCCACGTCGAGGTCGGCTACCACCTCCTGCCGGCGA
This sequence comes from Nocardioides sp. P5_E3, assembly GCF_054049275.1. NCBI lineage: Bacteria > Bacillati > Actinomycetota > Actinomycetes > Propionibacteriales > Nocardioidaceae > Nocardioides > Nocardioides sp. P5_E3. Next base: position 14,881 of record NZ_JBFUMR010000011.1, on the reverse strand, counting down.
CGCGCGGCCAGGGCTACGCCACCGAGGCGGCCCGGTCCGTGCGCGACTGCGCGGCCGCCCACGGGGTCGACCACCTCGTCGCCCTCGTCCGGCCGGACAACGCGCCCTCGCAGCGGGTCGCGCGGCGCCTCGGCATGGAGGTCGAGCGGACGGCACACGTCCACGGCGGCGACGCACTGGTCTTCGGCATGCACCTGGGCCGGCCCTGAGCACACCAGAGCCCCGGGCCGATCCGCGTGGTGCGGTCGGCTCCGGGGCTCCGGGAGGTCACCTCGGGTGAGGCGTCACTTCATCTTCTTGGCGGCGACCTTCGCGAGCTTCGTGATGGCGGACGCGGGGATGGCCGCGTCGTCGATGGCCACGACGGCCGCGACGCGCTTGCCGTCGCCGATGAACACGGTGCTCGAGTAGGAGACGACGCCCGCGACGGCGGTCTCCTGCTGCAGCATCACCGTCGACTGGCCGAGCTTGGGCGCCTTGACCAGCGTGGTCGTGACCGTGCCGCCCGAGGTGGGCTCGGTGAAGGTGGCGCAGTCCTTGGCGTACTTTTTGTACGACGTGACGTACGCCTTGACCTTGGCCGCCGACGAGTGCTGGACGACCGTGGACTGCACGTAGGACGCCCCGGTGGACGAGACGCCGCGGATGCTGGTGAGCCGCTTGACCGGCACGATCTTCGACGTGTCGCAGGTGGCCCCCGGCGCCGAGTTCTTCTTCGTGGTGAAGGAGGTGAACTCGGCGTCCGCCATCTCCGGGAACGCCTTGACGATGTCGCCCTTCTTCGGGAGGTCCTTCGCGGACACGGCCGCCTGGGCCGGGGTGCCGGAGACGAGCAGGACCGCGGTGAGGCCGGCGGCGATGGACAGGGAGGTGCGACGCATGGATGCTCCTGTGTGACGTGGTTGCTGACTGCCCAGTCCTGCCCGGCACCGAGCGGCTCAAACCTCCAGCGACACGAGAGCCCGCGTCAGTCCTCGACGAGGCCGACGCGGAGGTACTCCGCGGCGTAGGTGCCGGTGAGCAGCAGCGACGCGTAGCGCGCGACCTCGGAGTCGGCGTCGGTCTCGATCACCTCGACCCGTACGCCGTGGCGCGCGGCGGCGGCCTCGAGCTCGCCCGTCTGCGCGCGTACGGCCGGGTCGTCGGACCGGTCGTCGAGGATCAGCAGCAGCGGACGCAGGTCGCCGGGCTCGTCGGCGAACGGGTCGGCGAACAGGTCGTGCGGCCTGGTGGCCACGATGACCGGGAGCAGGTGCTCGGCATCACCGGCGATCGCGGACCGGCCGCTGGTGCGGCGCAGCGACTCGGCCAGCCGCCGGGCAGCGCGGGCCGCGAGGACGGAGCCGCCCCAGACGAGCGGGTTCGTGTCGGCCATCGCGATCGCCAGCATCTTGGCGGGATTGACCGCGAGGTCGCGGTGCGGCGAGCAGTTCTCGGCGACCCGGTCGAGGGACGTGGCCACCGACTCGGCGTCGGCGCGCGGACCGAGGTGGACGTGGGCGAGGTAGTCGAGGACGACCACGGCGGTCGCGAGCTGGTCGCCCGTCACCGTCGGCAGCACCGTCACGTGCCGCCCGGCGGCGTGCTCCCCCACGAGCGAGCGCTCGGGGCACGCCACCACGACCTGCGCCCCACGACGTACGGCCTCGGCGACGGCCGACGCCGACCCGTGGTCGTTGCCCTCGGGCGCCAGCATGACGACGAGGTCGAGCGACCCCGCCCATCCGGGGAGCCCCGGGTGGGGCCACGCCACGAACGGCACCGGGCACCACGCCTCGAGCACCGCACGGAGCAGCCGCGAGTCGGGCCCAGCCGCGATCACCGCCCGCGGACGGGCCTCGTCGCGACCACGGGCGATGGCCTCCGTGGTCGCCGCTGCGGACTCCTGGGCCTCCCGCCGCACCCGGGCACCGCTCTCGGCGAGCGTGCGCAGCCGGAGGTCGACCGTCTCCAGCACCCCGGCGTCGTCCAGCCGGGCCTCGTCGAACCAGGTCGCCACGGCCAGCTCCTCAGTGCTCAGGCGGGCTTGCGGGCCTCGTCGACCAGCAGCACCGGGATGTCGTCGCGGACCGGGTAGGCGTTGCCGCAGCCCTGGCACACGAGCTCCTCGACGCCGTCGGACGCGGGTGACAGCTCGCCGTGGCAGGCCGGGCAGACGATGATGCTCAGCAGCTGCTGGTCGATGTTCACGCCGATGATCCTAGGGGGTGCCGTGGCCGGTCAGTCAGTGGGCGTGAGCACGCGCAGGTGGCCACGCTTGGCGCCGCGGGTCGGGTCGTCGGTGGAGTGCAGCGGGACCGGCGCCGGAGCGGGTCGGGCTGCCTCGCGGACCGCGTCGGCCAGCGCGAGCAGGTCGTCGCTGCTCGGGCCCTGGGCCTTCGGGTCGGCCGCCAGCCGGAGCACCTCCCAGCCGCGCGGGGCCGACAGCCGCTCGCTGTGCACCTCGCAGAGGTCGTAGGCGTGCGGCTCGGCGTACGTCGACAACGGACCCAGGACAGCGGTCTGGTCCGCGTAGACGTAGGTCAGCGTGTTGACCGCAGGACGGCCACACGCCGTCCGCGAACAACGACGGGCAAGGCTCACGGCGCCGACGCTACCCGGCGCGCACACGCGCGGCGCTTAGGCTCGCGGCGTGGACATCGGGGTGGGCAGCGACACGGGCAGCGAGCGGGCCGGCGGGGCGCGGCCCCGGACCCGGGACCGGAGGGGCCGCGGCATGCGCGGCCCCGGGGTGGTGCCGGCCCGTCCGGGCACCACGGCGCTGCGGACGGCGCGGCAGCGGTTCGACCAGCTCGTGCTCGACGTGGTGACCCCGCTGGACGAGCGGTGGCACCGCCACCTCGGCCTCGTGGAGTACGCCGTCGAGGACGCGCCGATGCTGCCGGACGACTGGGGCGACGAGACCGTCCCGCTGTCGTCGCTGGTGCGCGGCAAGGGCCAGGAGCCGACCCGGCTGGTGATCTTCCGCCGCCCCATCGAGCACCGTTCGACCTCGCGCGACGAGCTCGAGGCGCTCGTGCACACCGTCGTCGTCGAGCAGCTCGCCGAGCTGCTCAACCTCACCCCCGGCCAGGTCGACGAGAGGTACGCCGACTGAGCCGGGCCGGTCCGGACTAGCGCTGGGCGGGCCGCACGTCCGCAACCTCGCTGGTCGTGCCGAGCTGCGACAGGGGCAGGACGGACAGCCCGCGGTCGCTGACCTCGACCGACACGACCGCGCCCGTGCGCTCCACCAGCACCTGGGCGAGCACCGCGTCGTCGGGCACCCGGATGCGCGCCGCCGTCGCCGGGTCGATCTCGACCCGGCGCTCGCGGACCACCGCGTCGCCGTCCTCGTCCCACGCCTGCACCGTCACCAGGCCGGGAGCGGTGGCGCCCGTGACCACGATGCGCTTGGCCCCGGCCGGCAGGGCGACGGCGGCCTCGCCCTCGAGCGTCGAGCCCGCAGGCGTCAGCGCGAGGTCGGTCGGGGTACGGGTGCGGAGCGAGGCGGTGACCGGACCGGTCGCCTCCAGGCGCAGCGCCTGGACGCCCGCGAGGCCGCGGCCGCGCAGCACTCCGCTGAGGTCGACCTCGTCCACCGACGCCGGGTCGAGCGTGACCTCCTCGAGGCCGGAGGGCGCGAACTCGCTGTCCTCGCTGACCAGCTCGAGGGCGACCCGCACCTCGCTGTCGCCGGGGTTGGCCAGGGTGAGGACCCGGTCGGCGGCGGTCGTGCCGATGCCGGCGACGTACGACGTCGAGGCGGGCGCGGCCTGGGCGGGGAGCCACTCACGCACCGGTCGGTCGCGTCCGACCGGGTCGACCACGTCGACCACGTGGGAGGCGAGCCGGCCGCGCGAGACGCTGACGCGCAGCGCCAGGGCGTCACGGTTGGGCGCGACCTCGGAGAGGTCGAAGGAGGTCGAGCGGCCGCCCGGCACGCGCACCCCGCGGAGCGCGGGGACGTCGACGAGCCCGCTACCGTCCCAGACGGTGACGTCGGCGACGGCCGGTCCCCGGTCCGGGTTGATCAGGGTGAGTGTCGAGGTGTGCTCGGCGGACGCGCCGGCGCCGGTGAACCACCGCTCGGGCGCCGGTTGGTCGCAACCGGTCGCCGACCCGTCGCCGGATCGCGACGCGACGAGGCCGGGGGCGAGCTCGCCGCTGGCGTTGATGACGACGTACTGCCGCTCGGTGCGCGACGCGACGCCGCCGGTCAGGGTCTGGGTGTCGTCACGGCGTCCGACGCGGAGCGTCAGGTCGCCCGAGCCCAGCCCGGTGGTGCCCATCCGGATCTCGTCGGCGCCGGGCAGGCGGGCGGGGCAGACCGCGGTGACGCGGTCGAGCGGCGCCTCCGCGGGGGCGTGGGAGGACGACGCCTGCTCGGCCGGTCGCACGAGGGCGAGGGCGGCCACGGTGAGGAGGGGGATGAGCACGGCGAGGATCGTCACCGGTGAGGGCCGGGTGCGCGTGGTCTCGGCAGCGCGACGCCGGCCACCTCCCGGAGCGGGGGTGCTGGGCTCAGTCATCGCGACCCTCCTCACGGCGGCGCTGCCGGACGGTCGGCAGGGCGAGCACCAGCACGACCACGATCGCCAGTCCCTGCACGACGAGCAGCGCGGTGCGCCACCACGGGCTGGGGCCCTCGAGCGACGCCGGGTCGAGCGGCCGGTCGACGCGCCAGGCGCGGGTCGTGCGGTCCTCCGCGCTGGCCTGCTCCAGACCGGCGGTCGCGTCGAGCAGCGACGAGATCCGGCCGTCGGCGGGCGAGCTGAGGACGACGTACTCCACGCCCCGGGCACCCAGGTCCGCCACGACCGACGGCGTGGGGGCGGACACCAGGTCGCGTACGTCACTGGTCAGTCCGGCGTCCTCGTCGGCCAGGGTGAGGATCTCGTCCTCCCCCACCGTGGTGCCGTCGTCGCGACGGATGCGGTAGGTGACGCCCTCGTCGACGGACCCGCCGATGACGAGCACGCCGTGCTCCTGGCCGAGCAGCGAGCTCTGCTTCATGTAGACCGGGACCGACTGCTCGGCGTCGCGCGCGAGCACGTCGTCGCCGCCGTCGGCGCTCAGCCACCAGACGAGGCCCCCGAGCGGCACGGCCGCGGCGACCAGGGCCAGGCCCGTGGCCACCACGCGCTGCCACCACGGGTGGTGGTCGGCGAGCCGCCGCAGGTAGGCGTCGGCGCCCAGCACGACCGCCACGACCGACGTGCCCTGCAGGATGACGACGAACAGGCCGAGGCTGGGGCGGGTGGTCACGGACGGCAGGTCGAGCGTCACGTGCGAGAGGAGGCCGGACACGACGGCCGCCGCCAGCGCCACCAGCCAGCAGATGAGCACCGGCACGCGCGTACGACGCGGGATGAGCGCGACGAGCGCGAGCAGGCCGAGCACCACGCCGAACCACATCGGTGCCCCGAGGTCGTTGAGCCGGCCGGTCACCAGGCCGCCGAAGGTCACCTGGTCGACGGTGAGGCGCCCGGCCTCGAGCAGCAGGCCGGACGCGGAGCCGGTGGTGAGCAGCGGCAGCAGCCACGGCGCGAGGAGCACGGGCGTCGCGGCCACGGCGACCACCGGCGGACCCCAGCTGTCGCGCTCGCGCAGCAGCCGCGGGGCGATCACCGCAGCGGAGCCGAGGACGACGGCGGTGGCCAGCAGCGCGAAGAGCCACAGCCCGGGCACGAACGCCGCACCGAGGGCCAGGAGCAGGGCCGTGCGCCAGGCCGCCCGCCACCGACGGTCACGGTCCGGGTCGACGAAGCCGAGGGCGGCGTGCGCGGTCCACGGCAGCAGGGCGGCGACCGCCACCGTGCCGAAGCGTCCCTCCGCCCAGGCGCCGGAGGTCACCGGGACGAGGGCGTAGGTCAGGGCACCCCACACCACGAGCCAGCGCGGCAGCCCCAGCGGGTCGACGAGACGTCCGACGACCTTGAGCAGCCGCCACGCGCCCCACGCCGCCACCGGGACGGCGAGCAGCATGAGGCCGGACACGACGGCTCCGGTGTGGCCGAGCAGGAGGGTCGCGGCGAACGCGAACGGCAGCACGTAGGCGGGGGCCGGCACGTCGGTGCCGGTGCCGAGCGGGTGCCAGCTCGAGACGTGCAGGCGCCACCAGTCGGTCGCGGCGGCCGGCACCGGGGACAGCGCGCCGCCGGTGATCGAGCCGAACGCCTCGCGGGCGGCGAGCAGCGACAGGACGCCGAAGAGCGCCAGCACCACGGCGACCGGGTTGGTGACGAAGCGGGCCACGATGCCGGAGTCGGTGAGGTAGGCGTCCTCGTCGTCGTCCTCCGACGTCCCGGACCCGCGTCGCGACTCGCGCACGCCCGGCCCGGTGCCGGGCGCGTCCTCGGCCTTGGCGAGGCGGCGCCGCTCGGCGACGTCGGCGGCCTGGCTGGTGGCGGCCGATGCGAGGTCGGTGACGAAGTCGAGACCGTGGCGGTAGGGCAACCACCTCGGGGCCAGCAGGCGGCGTACGTCGGCGGGGTCGCCCTGTCGCAGGTCGGCCCGCTCGCGGCGCGCGGCCAGGAGCTGGCGTGGTCGTCCGTGCACCGACAGCGCGGCCGCGAGCTCGTCGAGCGCCTCGCCCACCGACCGCACGACGAGGAAGCCGACGACGCGCAGCAGCGAGCCGAGGAAGAGCCGGACGTACTGCCAGGCGAACCCGCGCGAGGAGACGTTGGCCAGCGAGGTGAGGAGGGCGGCGCGCCGCTCCTGGTAGTGCGTGTGCCGCCCGGTGAGCGGCGTGCGCCGGATGCCGCGGTGCGCGGCCTCTGCGTGGAAGACCACGGCCTGCGGGACGACGAGCGTCCGGTGCCCGGCCAGCGCCGCGCGCCAGCCGAAGTCGATGTCGTTGCCGAAGATCGGCAGGTCCTCGTCGAGCCCGCCGAGCGACTCCAGCACGGAGCGGCGCACGAGCATCCCGGCGGTGTTGACCGCGAGCACCTCGCGCACCGCGTCGTGCTGGCCCTGGTCGTACTCGCCCCGCTCGAGACCGGTCTCGCGGTGCCCGGTGCCGGTGATGGTCAGGCCGACCTCGAGGAGGCGGCGCAGCGAGGGCCACTCGCGCAGCTTGGGGCCGAGGATCGCGACCGAGGGGTGCTCCCGAGCGGCGTCGAGCAGCTCGGCGAGGGCCGTCGGGGCGGGGTTGCTGTCGTCGTGGAGCAGCCAGATCCACTCGTCGTCGCCGGTCGCGGGGGCCAGCTCGAGGCCGTGGCGTACCGCGGCGGGATAGCTCGTCGAGCCGGGCACGACGTCGAGCACGACGTGCTCGCCGAGCGCGTCGCGCACGAGCGTGACGGTGTCGTCGCGGCTCGTGGTGTCGACGGCCACGACGCGGTCCACCGGGAGGGTCTGCCCGCTCAGACCGGTAAGGACTGCTGGGAGCCATCGCGCCCCGTCATGACTGACGAGAAGCGCTGTGACGGTCACCGGAGCACCCTAGCGAGGGGCTCCGCGCTCCATGAAACCGCCGGAGTGCTGCTGGCGACGGACCGGACGCGCCGGCCCGGACCTCAGCCCGCGGCGCTCTTCTTCAGCTTGCGGCGCTCGCGCTCGGACAGACCGCCCCAGATGCCGAAGCGCTCGTCGTTCATCAACGCGGACTCCAGGCAGTCGTCGCGGACCTCGCACGTCAGGCAGACCTTCTTGGCCTCCCTGGTGGAGCCGCCCTTCTCGGGGAAGAACGCCTCGGGGTCCGTCTGCGCGCACAACGCGCGGTCCTGCCAACCGAACTCCTCGCCCTCGGGCTCGAGAAGAAACAGTTCTGCTCTCATGGCTGACGCCCTTTCGACCCTGTTTTCAGAACTGAACGAGACACTTGATCAACATAACGACACTGTGGGAATTACATGCCTGTCGTACCCCGCAAGTCAAGCCCGGATCTGATATGGCCATTCCTCTTCCGGCAGGCTGTTCCTATGCCATCATCTGCGCCCACGCTCCGCCGTATCACCGTCCTCTCAGGCGGCGTCGGCGGGGCCCGCTTCATCCAGGGACTCCTCCACGGCCTCCGCACGGGTGTCGTGCCGGGCGGGTCCGCCGACACCGTGGTGACGGTCGTGGCCAACACCGCCGACGACTGGTGGATCCACGGCCTCAAGGTCTGCCCCGACCTCGACACCGTGATGTACACCCTCGGTGACGGGATCGACGTCGAGCGCGGGTGGGGTCGTCGCGACGAGACGTGGAGCGCCCGCACGGAGCTCGAGGCGTACGGCGTCGAGCCGACGTGGTTCGGTCTCGGGGACCGCGACATCGCGACCCACCTGGTCCGCACCCAGATGCTCGAGGCCGGCTACACGCTCTCGCAGGTCACCGAGGCGCTCTGCCGTCGCTGGCTCACGCCCGTGCACGGCGAGGCCGTCCGGCTCCTGCCGATGACCGACGACCGGGTGGAGACCCACGTCGCCGTGGCCGACCCCGACAGCGCGAGCGGGCGCCGGGTGGTCCACTTCCAGGAGTACTGGGTGCGGCTGCGCGCCGCGGTGCCGGCCGAGACGGTGCTCGCGGTCGGCCAGGACGCCGCGACGCCCGCGCCCGGCGTGCTCGAGGCCATCGGCGAGGCCGACCTCGTCGTGCTGCCGCCGTCCAACCCGGTGGTGTCGGTGGGCACCATCCTCGGGGTGCCCGGCGTCCGCGACGCCGTCCGCTCGACCCCCGCACCCGTCGTCGGCCTCTCCCCCATCGTCGGGTCCTCGCACGTGCACGGCATGGCGGCGCAGATGCTCACGAGCATCGGGGTGGAGGTCAGCGCCGGCGCGGTCGGCGCCCACTACGGCGCCCGCAGCGAGGGCGGCGTGCTCGACGGCTGGCTGGTCGACGAGCGCGACGCCGGGCAGCTGACCGGTCTGGAGCAGGCCGGGATCCGCGCCGCGGCCGTCCCCCTGATGATGTCCGGCCACGACGCCACCGCGGCGATGGCCGCGGCCGCCGTCTCGCTCGTCACCGACGGACCGGCGTGAGCAGCCGGCTCGAGGTGTGGGCCCCCGAAGGGGTGCCCGAGGTCGCCGAGGGTGACGACCTCGCCGCACTGGTGCTCGACTCCCTCCGGGGGAACGACGCCCTCGCCGACGGCGACGTGCTGTGCGTGACCAGCAAGGTGGTGAGCAAGGCCGAGGGCCGCGTGCGGGCGGGCGACCGCGACGCGGCCGTCGAGGAGGAGACGGTCCGCGTCGTCGCGCGCCGCGGGCCGGTGACCATCGTGCGCAACCGTCTCGGCCTCACCATGGCCGCTGCAGGGGTCGACGCCTCCAACGTGGCCGCCGGGTCGGTCGTGCTCCTCCCGGAGGACCCCGACGCCTCGGCGCGCGCGCTGCGCCACGAGGTGCACCGACGCACCGGCACCAACGTCGGGGTCGTGGTCACCGACACCTCGGGCCGTGCGTGGCGCGAGGGTCAGACCGACATCGCGATCGGGGCGGCCGGGCTGCTCGTCGCCGAGGACTTCGCCGGCCGCACCGACCCCCACGGCAACGCCCTGGCCGTCACCCTCCCTGCCGTGGCCGACGAGATCGCCGGGGCGGCGGAGCTCGCACAGGGCAAGCTGGCCGGGCGGCCGGTGGCGGTCGTCCGCGGGCGGGCCGACCTGGTGCTGCCGCCCGGCGAGGACGGCACCGGGGCTGCGTCGCTGGTGCGGCCCGACGGTGGTGACCTGTTCGGCTGGGGCGCCCGCGAGGCCGTCGTACGCGCCCTGGCCGGGGACGACGCGGACCGGGCCCCGTTCGGGACGCCCGCCGCGGCGCACGAGCTGCGCTCCGCGGTCGGCCGGGTGGTCGGTGCCGGGCGGGCGCTCTCGTCCACGCTCCTGCTGACCTTCGACGACGACGACGACCCGGACCGCGTCGTCCTGCACCTGCCGGGCGACGCCTACCAGGCCGCGGTGGCCGCCGTGTGCTTCGCGCACGGGTGGCGGATCCGCGGCTGGGAGCGGGCCGGAAACGACGTCGTGTGCGACGTGTCACCCGCGACTACGTAGACTCTGCCAGCGCAGACGCATCCGTCGCGCCCAGCAGCACCCTCCAGCAGTCGACCGAGAGACACCGAGCACCGTGGCCAAGCAGGCAAAGACCGACCGTCAGGCGGTCATCGACTCCATCCGCTCCCAGCAGTCCAAGCGCGAGAACCGGCGCGGGGTGGCGATCGTGGGCGTGTGCGTCCTCGTCGCCGCGCTGATCGTGGGCGCCGCGGCGTTCAAGCCGATCAAGGACTGGTGGGACCTGCGGGCCTACGCCTCCGACTCGCTCGGCGAGATCGGCGCGAAGGCCTCGGTCTGCCAGGACGTCACCACCAAGACGGCCGAGGGCAGCCAGGACCACGTCGACGTCGGCACGCCGATGACCTACCCCGACGCCCCGCCGGCCTTCGGCCAGCACTGGAACATGTGGGACAGCATGGAGCGCAAGCTCTACACCGCCTCGGACCGCCCGGAGCTCGGCGAGCTCGTGCACAACCTCGAGCACGGCTTCACGATCCTCTGGTACGACGAGACCATCGCCGACGACTCCGACCAGATGGACGTCCTGCGCGGCATCGCCTCCAAGCTGCAGGGCACCGACAACCTGCGCGACAAGTTCAAGGCCGTGCCGTGGACCTCCGAGGACGGCAAGTCGTTCCCCAAGGGCCAGCACGTCGCACTGACGCACTGGTCGCTCGGCGGGGTCGGCGAGACCGACCCGTCCAAGCAGGTCGGCGTCTGGCAGTACTGCTCCGAGGTCAGCGGCTCCGCGCTGGAGACGTTCATGGAGGACTACCCCTACATGGACTCCCCGGAGCCCAACGCCGTCTGAGGGTCCTGATCCCGATGGCCACGCCGGGCACGTCCGGCTCCCCCGCCACCTTCGCCGAGGTGCTCGCGGCGCAGCTGCGCCGCGAGCCCGGACGTCCGCTCGTGACGTTCTACGACCACGCGACCGACGAGCGGGTCGAGCTCTCGGTGACGACGTACGCCAACTGGGTGGCGAAGGCGTCCGGCCTGCTGACCGACGTCGCCGACCTCGAGCGCGGCATGTCGCTGCGCATCGACCTTCCGCCGCACTGGCTCTCACCGGTCTTCCTGGGCGCCGCGTGGACGGTCGGCCTCCGCGTCACCACCTCCGACGACCCGGACGCCGTCGTGTGCGGACCCGACGGGCTGGACACGTGGGCACCGCGCGCGGGATCGATCCCGGTGCTCGCGTGCAGCCTGCGCCCGATGGGCGTGCGGTTCGCCGAGGCGCTCCCGGCCGGCGTGCTCGACGTGGGCGTGGAGATCTGGTCGCAGCCCGACGGCTTCACCGCGTGGGACCCGCCGACCGGTGACGACCTCGCCACCGACGACCTCACCCAGGCCCGGCTCTGGACGCACGACAGGACGGCCGCCGTCGGGAGTGTTCTCACCGACGGCGGCCGTCTTCTCTCGGTGGCCGACCCGGCTTCCCCACCAGGAATGGCCACCTTCACCGAGCCCCTCGGACGAGGCGGCTCGCTGGTCCTTGTCCGCAATCCCGACCCGGCTCGCCTGGACGACGTCCACGACGCCGAACGGGCGACTGCCCGGGCCTGATCGCTCTTCGCTGGGAGCCGGTCACCCGGCCAGGTCGAAGGCCCCCAGTCCCTCGCCCAGCACACGCGGGTGGGAGACGCCGGACTTGCGGCCGGAGTAGACGTACGCCACCCCGCTCGCGCGGTCGCGGACGATGTAGTCGCCCGACCCCTTGAGCGTCATGGCCTGGACCCCGAGCACCCAGTCGAAGCCGGAGAGGTCCGACGGCAGCCCGGCCCGAGAGGGCACCACGCCGCCCTTGACGGCGACGGCCGCGTTGAAGCCGGAGCCGTTGCCGGGCCAGACCATCAACGCGCCGCCGGCCGGGGTCCCGATGAGGTCGGGCAGGCCGTCGCCGGTCACGTCGCCGACCGCCCTGAGCCCCTGGACCGGTGCCCAGCCCTGGCTGATGACGGTGCCGGCGGCGAGCGCGCCGGTGCCGTTGCCGGCGAAGAGCCACAGCTGGCCCGAGCCGTCGCGGGTGAGCACGTCGCCGAAGCCGTCGCGGTTGACGTCGCCGGCGTTGAGGATGGTGTCCATCCCGGCGAAGGAGGCGCCGGTGTCGATCGGCGCGCCGAGCTCGAAGGTGTCGCGATTGGCGACGACCACGAGCTGCTTGCCCGAGACGCCGATCAGGTCCGCACCGGCACCGCCGACCATGTTGGCTCCGGTGATCCAGCGCATCGTCTTGAGGTTCGTGGCGGGGCCCAGCGCGGCGCCGAACGTGCCGTCGCCGCGTCCGGGCATCAGCATGATGTTGCCCTTGGACGTGCGGGCGACCAGGTCGGAGCGCCCGTCCCCGTTGAAGTCGCCGGCGACGACGCGGTTGTAGCCGCTCCAGGACCCGGCGACGCGCTTGGGCGCGGCGAACCGGCCGGTGCCGTAGCCCGTCTGCAGGAACAGCCGGTTCTTGGTGCGCAGCAGGAGGTCGGCCCGCCCGTCGCCGTTGGCGTCGCCGGCGCCGATGATCTGCCGGTAGTTGCCGTAGCCCTTGCGGGTGACCTTGCGGGCGAAGCCGCCCTTCTCGGTTGCGAGCAGCGTGGTCAGGCGCCCCTTGAAGCGGGCCACGAGGTCGTTGCGGCCGTCACCGTTGATGTCACCGACGGCGGTGATCAGCGAGTAGCCGCGGAGCTTGAGCGTGCGGGTGGTCTTGCCGAACTTGCCGTTGCCCCTGCCGGCCCGCACCCGGACCACGCCGGACTTGTCGGACGTCACCAGGTCGGGCAGGCCGTCGCCGGTGAGGTCGGGCGAGACCAGCACCTCGGCGCGCTTGTCCCAGCCCTTCTTGCCCACGACCGTGCGCTTCTGGAAGGACGTCAGGCCACCGGTCGGCAGCACCAGGCCGCGGCCGTCGGCGGCGCGCCGCACGACGAGGTCAGGGTACGGCGAGGCGTCCAGGTTGTTCTGCGGAGCGGGCTCGGCGATGGGCACCTCGGTCGGCGGGGGCGGCGGCGTGACCACCGGCGCGGCCTGGGAGGCGTACGTCCGGATCAGCGGCAGCTGAGCGTAGAGGTACTTGCCCGGGCAGGCCGTCGAGCCGGCGTCGCGGTGCCCGTTGATCGCCTGGAACGTGCCGCGGCCGATCTTCTGCGACGTCGACGCCGGGTTGACGCCGTGCAGCGAGAGCTTCCACGCGAAGAGCTGGCCGTAGGCGCGCAGCATCACGTCGGGCGGCTGGACGGTGTCGAAGTTGCCGATGGCCGACATCGCGAAGGAGTAGTCGTTGTAGTTGAGCGTGTGGGCGCCGACGACGGGCTTGTCGATGCCGCCGTAGCGACCCTCCCAGATGCGACCGAAGCGGTCGACGAGGAAGTTGTAGCCGATGTCGCTCCAGCCCCTCGACTTCACGTGGTACGCGTAGATGCTGCGCAGGATCGCGGGCACCTGGGCCTCGGTGTAGTTGTTCGCGTTGACCGTGTGGTGGACGAAGCCGCCGCTGATCGTGCCGTAGCGCAGCGCGCTCTTGTTGCGGATGCTCTCGTCGGCGCCCCACTGGGCGCGGGAGTAGATCGTGGGCTGCGCGACGGTCTGCTTGCGCGCGGCCTGCAGGGTGATGCCCTCCGTCGCGGCGTCGGTGCCGTCCTCCTGCGCGTAGTCGTCGTCGTACGACGCGCTGGGGTCCTCGTCGGCGGTGTCGGCCGGCGCCTCGGTCTCGGTCTTCGCGGCGGACCCGGGGTCGACCAGGGCGAGGGAGAGGTCGTCCGGCAGGGCGACACCGTCGGTGCGGGCCTCGACCTGGACGTCGTCGACGTCGCCGACGAAGGTCGGCTCGGTGCCGGGGCGGGCGGTCGCGGCCTCGGCGCTGCCCGGGTCGGGTCCGTGCTCGTCGTGGTACTCCAGGTCCTCCCAGGCGCTCCACTCGTCGCCGCTGCGGGTGCGGACGCGGAGGGTGATCTGGTCCTCCTCGAGCTCCTCGCCGCTCTGCCACGTCACGCCGACCGCGCCGAAGGCGTCCATCGGCTGCGGGGTGCTGACCACGCGTGCCTCGGTGGCACCGCCTGCGACGGTGCGCCCGCGGAGACCGGCGAAGCCGCCGGCGGCACCGGTGAGCGGCACCTCGGTGACGTCCGGCGACACCGCCTTCGTGGGGACGGTCGCCGACATGAGCGCGGCGGGCGCGGCCGGAGCGGCAGCGGGGGCACCGGGCGCCTCCCCCACGATGTCGAGGGACACGACACCGGAGGCGGGGGTGAGCACGACGAGCACGACACCGAGTGCCAGCACCTGCTGGCAGAAGGTGACGAGGCGGGCCTGAAGAGGACGCATGACAAGACTCCTGCTGTGTGGGGGAAGGTCACACAAGGCAGGAGTTTCACACCAGTCACATCAGTCACGGAAGGGTTTCTGAGTAACTACAACGTTGTAATTTCCAGTCGACACGCCGTTACATCGGTGTAATTCTGACCGATCATGCCACGAAATGCGACGAGCGGTGCGTGAGCCACGTTCCTCAGGGGCGGATTCAAGCGGTGGATGCAACACCGGTTGGTTTTGGTGGGTTCGACAGTAGTTCGTCGAGTGCCTGTGCCGGTGTCTTCCAGCCGAGGGTCTTGCGGGGCCTGCGGTTGAGCTTGGCGGCGACGTGGTCGAGGTAGTCGAGCTGGTAGAGCGACAGGTCGGTGCTTTTGGGGAAGTACTGGCGCAGCAGGCCGTTGGTGTTTTCGTTGCTGCCGCGCTGCCAGGGCGAGTGGGGGTCGCAGAAGTAGATGTCCAGGCCGGTCGCGGCAGCGATCGCGGGGTGTGAGGTCATCTCGTGGCCCTGGTCCCAGGTCAGGGTGCGTCGCAGGGTCACGGGGAGCCGGCTCATCGTTTCGACCATGGCCTCGGCGACCGCGTCGGCGCCGTGCCCGTCGGGGAGGTGGAGCAGCATCA